>NZ_JACSQB010000063.1 GCF_014836835.1 Clostridium faecium
ATTCAAAACTCAGTTAGATATAATGTACTCTATATAAATAAATTTACAGATTTAGATTATAAGTAGAAATTAGTTTAATTCATATAAATGTATTAATATAAAAAGTAATAACATGCTATAAAAATATCTCATATCTCACATCTCATTAAAATACTACTAGCTAAACTGGAAACTTATTTCCCACCCCTCTTGTCTCTAAGCATTTTAAAACAAAAATAATATAAGCTATTTATTTAGGATAGCTTATATTATTTATTAATATTATTTAAATAAACTTCTTTTACAGTTTCTTTATATTTATATCTAGTGTTGTATATAGAACTTCTTGACCTTGAACTACCATCTCATATTCTATATGTATATTACCTCCATCATTATTAACATTCATCTTTAAAGCTTTAGTTCTAAGTTTTAAAGATAATCCTCCATGAGGAGTACTATATAAAATATCTTCTTGATGATTTTTTTCAAAATTCATATTAGTAGTTATACTACCCTCTCTTATAAGAGAAAATTTTTCTTTTTCTATTTTTAAGATAGTAGTAGTACCTTCCATACCTGAAACTTCTGTTTCTTCATACTTTGCATGGAATACCCCTTCTTCTTCATAAAACACTCCTGGAGTTACTACCTTAATTTCTTCTTCATCATTTTGTTTACTATTTAAAGTTATTATAGCATTATCAACCATATATCTTCCTCACTAATTAATTATATATTTTTCAAGTTCACTATCACTTACTGTTTTTACTTTTATTATATTATTTGACGGTTTGCCATACTTACCATATTTAACAGTAACAAACTCTTCATCTTTACCTTTACTGTAACGAGCTGTTACCTTTCCTGCTAATTCTATATCTTCTTCTGTTGGCTCTCCAGTTATAATAACCATTGAACCTTTAAAATCTGCTGCTAAAAATATAGTATCACTCTTAGTTAAAAGTTTTTTTAACACTTCCGCTTCTGCTGCAGTTCTTGTAGAGATAATTTTAGAATTAGCTCCTACTCTAAAATGTCTTCCTATCTTTAATAATTCTAAATCTCTATCTCTTACGTCTTCCTTATGATGTAATAAATCCTTTAGTCTTTTAGAATAATTAGGTTCTGTAAGCTTACATCCTCCTGCTGGTGATGGATATTCAACTATATTCCATTTTTCAGCAAGTTCCATTTGAACTTTTCTGTTTCTTCCTTGAATGTCTAAAAGATTTTCTCTATTTACTAAACCTTTCTCCTCCATCTCTGTAGGCGGAAGGTTTTTAGCACATAATGGTCTTAATATTTTACCACCTATTCCACTTTCATTTTTAACTTTATCTAGTGCACTTCTATTTTGAGACATAGGTCTTTGATTTAAAACTTCTCCAGTTATTATAAAATCTGCATTAAATTTTTCTAATAACTGCCCACAATATCTCATCATCATAGCATGACAATCTATACATGGATTCATATTTTTTCCATAACCATGTTTAGGATTTTTCACCATTTTAAAATGTTCTTCACTAAAGTCTATTACTTCAAGAGGTATATCAATTTGTTTAACCATTTTCTTAGCATTTTCTTCATTAAAAAAATAGGATTTAAAACAAATACCTATAACTTCAATTCCTTGATCTTTTATTAATTTTGCAGCTAGTATACTATCTAACCCACCGGAAACCATCGCTAAAGCTTTTGCCATGTTCTCTCCCCCATTTAGTTCAATTTATAATTCAAATTTCACAACTTTAGATTTATACAATAGAGAATTCACGATTGACAATGGAGAATTATTGAGACTCCTCTTTCTATAAGAGAAGTCTTAAATTAATTTATTTTTACACCGCAATTGTCAATTCTCCATTTTCAATTTTCCATTGTCTAAATTTATCTATTGTTTCTTTCTACTGCAAATTCTATTAATTTGCTAATTAAATCACCATAAGACAATCCTGTTGCTTCCCACATTTTAGGATACATACTTATGCTAGTAAAGCCAGGTATTGTATTTACCTCATTTAAATATACTTCTTCTGTATCTTTATCAACTAAAAAATCTACTCTTGCCATTCCTGCACAATCTAATGATTTGTATATCTTTATTGACTGTTCTCTTATAAAATCTAACTTCTTTTCCTCAAGTGCTGCAGGTATTAATAATTTTGAAGCTTCATTTTGATATTTTGCTTCATAATCATAGAATTCTTTAGCTGGTATTATTTCTCCTGGTATTGATGCCTTAGGATTGTCATTACCTAAAACTGCAACTTCTATTTCTCTAGCATTTAAACCTTCTTCTATTAATACTTTTCTGTCATGCTTTAATGCTTCTTTTAAGCCACCTTCAAGTTCTTCTCTGTTATGAGCTTTAGTTATCCCTACAGAAGAACCGCTGTTTGCAGGCTTAACAAATACAGGATATCCTAATTTCCCCTCTATTTTCTTCACATATTCATCTTTTGAAGTTTCATAATCATAACTAGTTACAACCACATAATTAGCCTGTTTTATTCCTGCATGCTCTAATATATATTTTGTATATATTTTATCCATACAAAGAGCCGAACTCATAACTCCTGGCCCTACGCAAGGTATACTAAGTAATTTACATAATCCTTGAATTGTTCCATCCTCACCAAACTGACCATGTAAAACAGGAAATACTACTTCCACTTCTTTATTGAAAATAACCTTTTCTCCATTAGGAACTTTATGAAATTCATCTTTTTCCCAATTTCCATTTTCAATATTCTCTATCTTTCCTGAGTATTCAAACCATTTACCATCTTTAGTAATTCCTATTGGATATATATCATATTTACTTTGATCTATATGTCTTAATACAGAAGAGGCAGATACTCTTGAAACTTCATGTTCTGTTGACTGTCCACCAAATAACACTGCTACTTTTCTCTTCATTTAACATCTCTCCTAAATCGAAATTCATATTATTATATTATTCTTTTGCTTTAATTTGGAATCTCTATCATAATTACCGCTACAATATAGTTTATTTATTTTCGCTGACTTTATCAAGGAAATTTATTAAAATTATAATCACATATTAAAATTTTTAAATTAGAACTTTCCCATTATATCAATGTTACAGTTAATTTGCCATTATAACTTTTGTCATATATGGTTTATAATACAATACTTTTTAATATATAAAAAAATAATGTGCACAATTAAATTAATTGCACACATTACTTTTCTATATATTTTATTAAACTTGGGGAGTTTACTTGAACACACTTTTAATCATTTCGAAAGCTTTAGATTTGATTACTATATTATCATCATTGGAATTATCTACTAAATTTACTCCTTGGTTATCATTGGATAAATTATTTACCTTGTCATATTCTTTTTCATCTAAAACTTCTTTCATTTGTTTTTCAGTTTCTTCATAAGCAATTGAACCCTTTGTAACATCTACAAAACAAAGGGGAGGAAACATAACACACCACCAATTTTGACCTTCTCCGCTGCCTATTATTATTCTATATGCTTCATATTTTCCTTGTGGTAAAGTTATGTTTCCGTAGGTTTTAACTGGAAAATATTCTTTTGACAATGTACTCTCAACATCATAACTATATCCATTTTCATTTATTACTTCTCTTGCTATATTCAATATGTTTTCATCTTCCATAGCTAATATTTTTCTAGACTCTTCAATGGAATTTGAATCATTTAACTTTGGTGAAACATATTCTAATACTTTATCTCTAATTTTAAGTTTTAAAGCTTGATCATTCTCATTATCGCTATTTGCTATTACATGAAACCTTATAAGTTTACTAGAAATTTCCTCTATAGAAACATCAGATATTTCCTTTTGATTAATAGCATTTAATTTATAACCTGAAAATATTGTAATACTCAACGATAAGACTAATAAAATTGAAAATATTTTTTTCATATTTAAATCCCCCTAATTACTAATTGATTATATTACAATTATTTCCACATTTATTTTTTCTATACAATATTTTTTATTTTTATTTAAAATTTTTAATCTACCACTCCAACATTCATTATCTTATTATTTACATTTACAGTTATTTCAGCATTTTCATATATGATATTCCACTTATCTTTTATTTCTTCCCATAAATTAGGTTTGTATTTTTTAATATATTCTCTAATTTCTAAGGAGTCTGATTTTATATCTCTTTGAAGATTTTTCACAACTTTTTCTAGTTCTTTTTTCATAGCTACATTTAAATCTTCTTGAATTTCTTTAATATTTTTTTCATTTAAAAGCTTAGCTCCTTTATAATATCCCTTAATACTTCCTTCATTTGTTATATTGTAATTTACAAACAATTTTCCATTTTTATAATCAATTTTAACTTTACTTGTATTTTCATCTATGTAATAATCTATTGGACGACCATATTTGTATACAACCTTTTTACCTGATCCTAATTTTCCTCTAATTATTTGGATATCTTGAATTTCAACATCATTTACATATCCTATTATCTTAAAGTTTTTAATTACTGCCATACCAGAAAGCGCCAAATCTTGTTTTGCTTTTAATTCTTCCTCTTCATTCGTTTTTTTATTTTCTGATATCATATTTATTTTTTCTTTTGATTTATTTTTCTGTTCTTGCTCTGGATTTTTTTCTTCTTCAAGTACAATATAAGGCAGCATACTATCTTGTTTTTTTACATCTTCTAAATAATTGTGTAATGTAACAGGAATAATTGCCCCATATTTACTATTGTTACTCATTATGCCTGATATATAAGACTCTAAATTTTCTTCCATTGTAGGTTTATAGTCAACATAATCTTTCGCTACATCTTTTACAACTATTATCATCATTGATCTGTTTAAGATAGCATCTCTTTCTATATAGTCAAACACTTCTTTTAACACTTCTGGATAATCAAATAACCTGTCACTTAAAACCAATAATTTTGTATGTCCAAAATGTAGTGCTCTACTGCTTTGAGCAATAGCTTTAAAATAAGTATCTGTCATAGAATATCCACTGGTAGTTATAGCTATTTCTTCCGCAGTTCCTTTTTGAGGATTTAAATTTCTTATATCAGGAAATCCATAAGTAACTTCAATTATTGATAATGGTCTTTCTGAAAAAGCTTCTTTTGAATCTATATTTTTTAATTCATCTAATTTCTTAATATCTGCTCCTATATCCACTGCAATGGTTGACACAAAGGCTCTTCTATCTATTTCAATATTATCCCAGCATCCTGTTAAAAGTAAGCACATTATAAAAATTAGAAAAAATTTTTTAACTCTCATTTTTTATGCTCCTTTTCTTCTTAAATAAACTTATTAAATAAGATATAACAATAACCACAATTATAGATATTATAAAAATCATCTTAGACATGTTAATATCTGTACTATGGATTTTTATCATATTTTCAGGATATAATGCAGCTACATAAATAAAAGGTATAAACAGTATCGATGCTATTTTTATATGTTCTAGTTTTAATACCTTCTTTGCTATATAAGAAGAAAAATAGTATGTATTGCAAAATGTAGTAAAATAAAATAATATCCATAATGCCATAACTAAGCCATCCCAACGCTCCAATATTCCACTTCTGGTATTTATGGATTTAAGCATAGTTATCGTTGGAAATATTCGTTCTGCTGTCTGATCAACAGATAATGTAGAAATTACAAATATAAAAATTATAGCATAAAATAATGTTATAAAAATACTACTTTTTTTAAATGTTTTAACTATATTTTCTTTTCTTATAACATGAGGAAGCAGTACAAATACTATACAAAAGCCATTGATTAAAAAAAGTATATCTAAGGCTCCTTTTATGTATAATATAGGTCTTTCTCTAAACGCTGGAAGCAACATAGTAAGATTTGCATTTGGAATATTAAGAAGTAAAATGAATATAGTTGGAACAAACATAATCCAAAATGTGATTTCATTAAAACTTACTATGTTCACAAGTCCGCCCCTTATTAAATAAACACCTGTGAAAATCATAATTATAATAATAAATTCCCTTGGTGTTTTTTGTAGCAGATACATATTTATAGCATCTGCAAAAACCCTAAGAGATATGGATAGCACATAAATCATTATAATTGCATAAGCTAAAGATATTATGTCCCCTAACACTTTTCCATAAGTATTATTTAAAATTGTAACTATATCACTATAATCATTAAGTTTCATAAGATGATTTATGATATACAAAATTCCAAATAATATTAATCCCATAATGAATACTGATATCCATCCATCACGACCTACAATCCTAGCAAGTGAAGATGGACCATAAAAAGCTCCTATACCTATCATAGACACTACTAAACTAGTAAATAGCCCATGTTCCCTTATAAAATTATTGTTTTTCATTATTATTCCTCCAACCTTGATAATTTACTTTTGCCTTATTTTATCTTGAGGCTTCATAAATTCTGGTCTTTGTTTAAATTTTATAAATGGAAGTCTAACATATAAATCTTTTAAATCTCTGTTAACAAGATTTACTGCTGGTGATAAATAAGGTATTCCAAAGCTTTCTATTCTTGTTAAATGTATTAGGAAAAATATTACTCCAACCACAATTCCATATAAGCCTACTATTGCTGACAATATAACAAACAATATTCTAAAACAAGCAAAAGCATTAGTTACAGAATAGTTTGGTATCAAAAAGGTAGTAATAGCTGTTATTCCTATGATTATCACCATTATAGGACTTATAAGTCCTGCACTTACTGCTGATTGACCCATTATTAGTCCTCCAACTATACCTATTGTAGAACCTATAGGTTTAGGTAACTTGGTAATAGCTTCTATCAAAAGAGCCAAACTCAGCTCCATAAACAGTACTTCAATATACGATGGAAAAGGCACACCCTCTCTTGAAGCAGCCATGGCATATGCAAGCTTAGTAGGTATTATGGATGTATGAAAGGATGTAACTGCTACATACATTGCTGGCATAATCAGTGAAACTACTATAGCAATTAATCTTATAATCCTCACACCAGAAGCATTAAGCCATCTATTATAATAATCATCAGGAGATTGGAAAAATGTAGCTAAAACTGCTGGCACTATTAATGCAAAAGGTGATCCATCTACTATTATTCCAATTCTTCCTTCATATAAAGCAGCAGCCACAACATCTGGTCTTTCAGTACTTTGTACTTGAGGAAATGGAGTATTGCTGTTATCTTCAATATATTGTTCTATATATCCGCTATCTAAAATAGCATCTAAACTTATTTTATCTAATCTTTTTTTAAGTTCTTCCAGCACATCTTTATTTACTATGTCATCTATATACATTAGTACAACATCTGTTTTGGACCTTGTGCCAATTTGGGATGCTTCAACTTTAAGTCTTGTATCTCTTATTCTTCTTCTAACCAATGCAGTATTAAATCTTACAGTTTCAGTAAACCCTTCTCTAGATCCTCTAATTACAGTTTCAGCTGATGGTTCCCCTACTCCCCTATTAGGCCATGCCCTATTAGCTATAGAGTAACAAACATTTAAACCATCTATAAATAAAAGCGTTTCTCCAGCTAAAATTATATTTACTCCATCACTAAGTTTATCAATTTCTTTCATATCAGAAATTGTAATAAGTTTATCTTTTATTTCACTTGGAGATTGGACTTTTATTTCTTCAGTCATAAGTGGTCCCATAAGATATTCATTAAGAAGATTTTTTTCTGACATACCATCTATGTAAACAATAGCTGCTCTGTATTTATCTATATTAAATTCCCTAAAAACAACATCAGTTGCATTTTTAAATAGTTCTTTAAGATAGTCAATATTATCTTTTGCATTAGTATCTATAGTGTCTCTTATCAATTCTTTCATACTGTACCATCCCTTTCATCTATAATTTATAAAACATTCTAATTAGATATATAGATGCTGCAAAAACCATAAGACCAACACCTATATATCTTGCCTGCTTATAAGCCCTCATTTGATTATTTCTTTGAAAATAAGTTGTATCAAAAAATGCAACAATAGCACCATTTATAATGCATAAAATTAATATGTATATATCAAAAGTCTCCAATATCTTCATAGCATATCCTCACTTTTTAAGTTTTATGTAATCTTATTGTCTACAGTAAAAGAAAAAAATATACTTTTTTTCAAACTATGTAAATAAAAAAACTAGCAACATAAAGTTGCTAGTTAAAAAAATCCATTCAAAGAAATTATTTTACCTAAAATAATATTTATTCTTCTCTTTTATGTGAAAAGCTTTGATTTATCTTTGAAGTGACATAGTCACTTTTATTAAAAACCTATTTAAAGAAATTAATTTATAAAATTAATTTCCTCCATAATTGTCAATTCCTAATTGGTTAAGTTTCTCACAGGTAATCTAATTTTCTCCTTAATTGTGCATTGTGAATTATGAATTACCCTAAAGTTCTGGTTATAAAACATTCTCTATATTTAATTCTTAATTTTTCAAAACATCTTTGAGCCTTTAGCATGTCATCAAAGAAACCAAATATTGTGGGTCCACTTCCACTCATCATTGATCCAAGTGCTCCAGATTTTATCATTTCCTCTTTTATCTGCTTTAAAACAGGATATTTTCTTATTGTAACATTTTCAAGTAAGTTTTTCATATTATTACTTACAAATTCTATATCATTATTTTCCATAGCTAAAATTAGACTCTCTGTATTTGGATGTTTAAATATTTTATTTATATCTAAAGCCTTATAAACTTCCTTAGTAGAAACTCCAAAATTAGGTTTAACAACAACTAATATATGATTATTAAAAGATTTTAATGGTGTAATAATTTCTCCTATACCTTCGCATAATGCAGTTCCCCCTAAAATGCAATATGGTACATCAGCACCTATTTTAAGTCCTAATTCCATAAGTTCATCGTCGCTTATATCATTTTTATATAGTTCTCTCATAGCTTTTAAAGTTGCTGCCGCATCAGCACTTCCTCCTGCCATTCCAGCAGCTACAGGTATGTTTTTAACAATATCTATATTAACTCCACCAGAAATTCCATATGTATTTTTAAATAATTCTGCTGCTTTATAAACTAAGTTATTACTGTCTACAGGTAAAAAATGTTTATTGCTTTTAATATGTATTCCTTCACTACACTTTTCAAAATTTAATTCATCATATATATCTATATTTTGCATTATCATTCTTAATAAATGATATCCATCTTCTCGTTTTCCTATTACATCTAAAGATATATTTATCTTTCCATAAGCTTTAAACTTCATTTAATTCACCACCATAAAAATACTTTCTCCCTCTCATAGTATAACAATTATAACAGATATATATGTTTTTTTAAAATAATTCTAAACTTTTTACAATTGGAGATTGACAATGGAAATTAAAAAAACTAGCAACATAAAGTTGCTAGTTAAAAGGTTAAATTGCACCTTAATTGTCTATTTTCCATTTTCCATTGATAAAGCTGCAAGAAATCCTCTTTGAAGCTTTAGTTTATATTACTGCTCTTCCTGGAATAATCAACTTATCCATAGGCTTAATATCATGTTCTTCTTGCAATTCATTGATATTCATAATATCTTCTTTGGTAGTACAATACTTTTTAGCTATCTGCCATAATGTATCTCCTGGTTGAACCACATAAATTGTTATACTAGCTTTCTTTTCAGGAACTTCACCTTCCATAGGCATCATTTCAGTTAAGAACTTCTTCTTAACTGTGTAAAGTACCTTACAATAACTTCTAACTATAGCTCTTACGCATATATTACCTGCTTCAATACTTGCTTCTAACATTTCAAGGTACATTTTACATATAGCATTCATATCTATCTTAGCACCATTTACATCTATATTTGTGGTGAATGGTATCTCATCACTTACAGAAGCTACATAATCTTTTTCGTCATTAGTAGAATATAATACATCTACTTTAAGCAATCCCTCTAAAACCACTTTGTCTTCCATAATTTTTTTATCAGTAATATTTACAGTGCCTGTTGCCATTATAATTTTATTTGGTCTAGGCATTTCACTTTCTAGTTCAACATCACCCTTAACTAATGTTTCATTAGTAACATTTCCTTGAACTACGTTCATATCAAAGTCTTGTTTTTCCATTTGAATTATTTGACTTGGTGAATAAGCATCTTCTATCATTTCGACTTCATCTTTACTCATAACATTAGTAGTAGTTTTAACTAAAAACTCAACTTCTAATATTCTATTTTCACCCATATCATCTTCTTTTACTTCATGTTCAATTGGATGAATTAAAAAGTCTGTATTATGTTCCATTCTCGGTGATATCTGATCTACTTCTAGTTCCTTTGTTAACAATACATTCTCACTCACACACACAAGTTCTCTGGAATTTTTAGCCTTATATAAAACTTGAACATTGGCAACAGTTTCTATATGAATTCCACCATCATAAAGTCTAATATCTTTTTTGCCTAATGTAATAAAACATTTCACTACTCTGCCTATTTCAGGTCTATCCATATCTATTTTAAAATCAGTTTTTCCTATGATTTCTCCTTGAAACTGTCCAACAACTTTATCAACTATCATAGGGTTTTTCAAGAACTGAATGTCATTGCTACTATCAACGTGCTTTACTATTTCAAAGCTATTTTTCTTAATAACTTCACATTCAATATTCATAACCCCTTGAATACAAATTTTTCTTTCATTAACTATTACACAATGAATATGTTCCATATCTGCTTTTGCTTCACATAACATATCATCTGTTGCTTCTGGAGCATCCAGATTAGTATTAAATTTAGTATTATAAGTAATTGCATGTGCTTCAGTGTTTTCATCTTCTCTAGCCATATATAAAACATTAAACTGGATTTGCCCTTCCACTAAAACTTTCCCGTTCATAACTTCTTTATTAGTAATTAATGGTGTTGCATCAAGCATTAATATTTCATTTACATCTGGAAGAGTATCTGGTACTACATATTCTTCTTTTATGACCATATCTTGAGACTTTTCACCTAAGGATTGCTCATAATCTATATTGTCTTTAACTAGATTCAAATCCATAACCTAATCCCTCCTATAAATACCTACTAATAATTTATATATTTCTCTCAATAAAAATATGCATATTAATTTAATATTTTTGCTTTTAAAATATATCCAATAATCAAAACTAGTTATTTCAATACGTACATAAATCTATAGGTATCATCTTAAGACAGAAATTAATTTAATATTTTATATTTATATCATTAATTATGAGCTAAATAATTAAAACTGATGACTTTTAAGAAACTCTTATAATTTAAAACCATAATTTAATGTTCTTAATCTAATCGTCAATATAATTTTATGAAACAAACTAGTAATTTCAATACTTACATAGGTTTAATGAATATTATTTTAATATAAGAATTAATTCAATATTTTAATCATTAAATGTTAATTTGAACATTTTTTAATTTTTTTTATAATTTTTGTTGACATTTGTCGATATTTGTTCTATTATAAAGATGGTTATTGACCATATAACCTCTCATAAATTCTCAATACCCTTTTATACCATAGCTGAAAGATGGATACCCCATCTTTCATTTTTTTTTAATAAAACTATTTTATAAAAATGCAATAAGCAAAACAAGCAATTAATTTATAATATAAAAAAGAAAAACGATACATAATATTTGTATCGTTTTTCTTTATTTATGTCTAAACCTTATCCAGCAAATACTAATTGAACAGTCTTTGTTAGTACATCCGAATAACTGTATGTAACAGTTCTTTGAGATCCATTTTCTAATCTGATGACAAAGATGCTATCGTAAGTTTTTTCTAAAATTCCATCGTTTACTAGAATTTTTCTTCTGCCACCATTTGCTTTTAATGTTACCTTTTCGCCAACATGACGTTCAATATCTTTTTTGATTGAAGTCAGAACATCTCTTCTTTGCATGGTAAACACCTTCTTTCATCTTATATTATACGCCCAAATCCCATTTATGTCAAAACAAAACTAATAATTTTATCATTTTTAATTAATTGTTGTCAATAATAATTATATGGGAAATTCTTTGATAATTTTGTAACTAAATTATATTTTCTAATGATTAGTTGAATTTTCATGTGTTTTTAAATATGAACTCACTTGCATAACTTTAGTATGGCTTTAATTGAAGATTACTATACTCTTATAATTTTTGTTATTAAATTGTTAACAATTCTGAAAATTTCTTTTTAAGCTCTATATTTGTTAAAATAAAAATTTGGAAATTATATTTTTATCCACTTTTTAACCTCATAACATTTGACAAAAAAGAAAAGTGACTTAGCCACTTTTCTAAGAATAAATTTTAATATAAGTTTACAGATATATTAAAAAATTATTTTATATATTGAGATTTAGGAAATCCTTCTCTATACTTTCCCCTAGTTTGAAGTCCTCCAACACCTCTTATACCTGTTATACTATTTTCAACTGCATCTTGAATATCCACTATAGTATCTATGCTTGTGTAGGCTATTTTTTCACATATAAGCACAGGGTCTAAGCAATGAATTAAAACCCTATTAGGTGAGCTTGCAAAATTTGCTCCTGCATCTAAAAGTGCTTCATAGCATGATTGACAAGCACCTGCAAAAATAACCAAATCATCATAATTTGATTTATACTCTCTTAATCTAGCTACAGCTTCTACGAAATTTTTAGAGTTTCTATAATAATCTAAATTCATATAGTCTGTCACACCTTTTGCCATTCCATCATGTCCTGTAATAACAACTATATCTGGATTTACCTCCTTAACTACATCCACTATTTTACTTGGCTGCTCTTTTTCATCTATAATTTTACCTACAGCATCTATAGAAAGCTGTTTATAGGTTTTAAGGCATACTTGAAGATAATTAGCATCACCATCTACATGCAGCACCTTACCTGGTCTTCCAAAAAACAATTCTCTATTTTGTAATCCCACTTTATCTTTTCTTACATAATTGTAATAAGATTTATCTAACACTTCTGCTGCTTCTCCCCTATAGTTACCGCCTCTAGATAATAGAATTTTTTTTATAGAAGAATTTACTTTTTTATTAAAAACCTTATCTATTTCTCCTAGTCTATCCCGAGGTACAAGCTCTAAATCTTCTTCTGAGCAGTCTGCTTCAATTCGTATGTTTAATCCTTTCAATATATAAATTTCTTCTCCATTTTCTTCTTTAATATCTATAATCTTAAAAGCTATATCTCCGTCATAAGATTTTCTTACTACAACATCTCCTATTTTCATATACAACCCTCTCTATATAACTAGTTATAGTTATATGATATGGAAATGTTAAATTAAGGTGATAGGAAAAGGAGGTCATTTCTTGCTTCAGCTTAAAAGCCATAACAAATTAAAGTTATGTAATTAATATAATTACATAACTTTAATTAAATATAACGAATAGATTATTCCAGATTATAAGTTTTACTGAATTCCTTAATAAATATTCCAAATTTCTCTTGCTCAGAAATTAACTCCTCCATCTTCTTGTTAAAGGTGTTCTGAATCCAATTTACCTCATTATAATAATATCTATTGCATAATCTCCAATAGCGCTGAGGAAATAGTAAAAATGAATATAAAACTTTATATTCCTCTTTTTCAAGTGGGCTTATACTATTATAAGCATCTATTATTAAATTAGCATATTTAATATCCCACTCTCTTCTTTTCAGAACTTTAATTAAAAAGTTTGATATGTCATAGACTCTAACTTCTCTCTTACAATAATCGAAATCAATAACATTAACCTCATTATTATCATTAATTATTATGTTATGATATGTGTAGTCATGATGGCAGAAGCTTTTATTTTCCTCTGTTTGTCTACAAATTTCAAAGTAATCAGAAGAATTAAGATTTTCTAAAGCCTTTTTACTTAATTCCTTATAATAATCTACTGATTTTAAATAATTCATATCAAAATCATACTTATGATTTTTCTTTTTCCTTACCATTTCCTTCATTTTGTCAAAGGATTTAATTCTCTTTTCAATAAGATGAGGCCATCTTCCTAAATCTGATTTTAATTTACTATTTTCAGGTGGCTCATACCCCTTAGAAGCAATATGCATATATGCCAAATTCTTCGCAGCTATAACTAAATCATCATCATTATAAAAATCACACTCTCTACCGTCAATCCATTGTGACAAAGTATAAATATCTTCATTTACCAGTGCATAAGGATTCCCTTCTTTATTTAAAAAATACCTATCTATATTTAGAAATCCACTCTTATATAAGTGCTCTTTGGCACCATATACAAACAATAGTTTTTGAGTGCCGTAATTAATTTTTTTAAGGCATTTGGCGCCATCATCGGTCTTTAAGAAGTATACCCCTTTATTAGGCTTTATACTCTCTATTTTAATATCAAATTGACGCTCAATCTCAAATTCTCTCATCATAGTTAACACCTCCCCTATAATTTATATGTATTTATATATTCATTTAGACTATGATTATTGGAACTTATCAGTTATACGATAAAGAATGGACAATTCTCCATTGATTAAGTTGTATATTAATATTTATTATATAACTTATTAAACCATAACATATTTTTCCACATCCAATTAATATAATTTATTAATAGTAATTTTTCTAAAGATATCTGAAAAAGTATGATTAAGGAGTTTTTTAATATGAAGATTGGAATAGATGCAAGAGCAGCTAAATGGTATAGAGGAACAGGTATTGGTACTTATACTTATCAGTTGATAAATTCATTAAATAACATAGACCTTGCAA
This sequence comes from Clostridium faecium, assembly GCF_014836835.1. Classification (GTDB taxonomy): domain Bacteria; phylum Bacillota; class Clostridia; order Clostridiales; family Clostridiaceae; genus Clostridium_J; species Clostridium_J faecium. The sequence continues at coordinate 14,779 of NZ_JACSQB010000063.1, forward strand.
ATGAATATTTATTATTCACCGTTGAAAATTATAATAGTCAAATAAATTTTAAAAATAATTTTTCTCTTTCTCCTATAAAAAAAAGTAATTCTCCTAACTTTTGGGATGAAGTGAATATTCCCAATGTGTTAGATAATAAAAACATAGATATTTATCATGTTCCTCAAAATGGAGTAGGGCTTCCTATTAAGAAAAAGTGTCCTTTCATTATAACTCTTCATGACACTATTCCTATTCACATGCCTGAAACTGTAGGTGATAGATATTTAGAAATATTCTCAACTAAAATGAAATCTATTATAGAAAATTCTGATGGTATAATCACTGTTTCCGAATTTTCTAAAGAAGATATAGCTAAAGATTTTAACTACCCTAAAGAAAAAATTTTCGTAACCTATCTTGCCAGTGAAGATATATATAAACCTATAGATAAAATCATATCAGCTTCTATGATAAAAAAGCAGTATTCACTTCCTAGTGATTATATTTTATATGTAGGTGGTTTTAGTCCTAGGAAAAACATCTTAGGTCTTATAAAGGCTTATAGTAAACTACCTAATAACATAAAAGAGAGACATAAACTAGTGATTGCAGGTAATAAGGGAAAATCTTATCCTATTTATAAAAAATGTGCTGAAGACTACAATGTAGATAATAATGTTATTTTTCCTGGATTTATCTCTATGGAATATATGCCTTATTTGTACAATGCTGCCTCATTATTTGTCTATCCATCATTTTATGAAGGTTTTGGATTGCCTCCTATAGAAGCTATGGCCTGTGGAATCCCTGTAATAGCTGCAAATGCCACTTCCATACCTGAAATATTAGAAGATGCAGCAATACTCTTTAATCCTAATGATATTGATGAACTGCAAGATAAATTATATGAGCTCTTAATGAATGAGAATATTAGGCAGAATATTATCCATAAAGGTTTTATAAAAAATAACTCCTTATCTTGGGAAAAAACAGCTCTAGATACTTTAAAGGCATATAAATCGATACTTTCATTATAATAAATAATTAAAATAAATTATTGTTCTAGCTAACTTCCTATATTTTATTAAATATGTATATTTTCTCTACCATAAATTAATGTAATATGCTTCATATTAATCATAATATAAGCAAAACATAGTTAATATAATCATAAAATGTGATTTTATCCATACAAATTACTTTAATTTAAATATCATAGCGGGTTAAGATAAGCTTTTTCTATTATTTATAATTGTATAAAAAGGCTGATTTAGATTTAAACCCTTTAAGGTAACTCTAAATCAGCCTTTATTTATATTTAACTATATCATTTTAGTTCCTTAAAGCAAAAATCTAAGTTGGTAGTATTACATAAAATATATAGTTGTATTTTTACCTATCATATCATATAAAAGTTACTAGACAAATATCAGATAGGAAATAAGTAGTATGCAAGTACTTATATTGTATCCACTAATAATGAACTTTGAAACTAACTAAAACTTTATCTGAAATTGTACAAAGCGCTGTATCTATAAATTCTTAAACATAATATTCAAGCTAAATCTGAATGATTTTTAATAATAGGCAATACTATAAAATTCAAGAAATCATCAAATAAACTGTAAGGACTATAAAGAACTATATTATAACTATGTCAAATATATAATTACATTGTGTAGTTGCTTGGAACTTTATTGTAAATAATAAATCAATTTTTTGTAATATTAGTCTTATTACAGCAAAAAACTTTAGAACTTCTTTTAACACTCTAGATAATAATTAATAGACGCTCTTATAAACATTTAAAAATTAATTTATATTTCTGTTTTATATAAATAAAGTCTATATTTTAATTTTTTCGCGTCTCCAATCATAACTACCATTAGGTAAATATATTATATGGTTATTTATATTAATGGTAGTTTCGTCAATCCATTCCACTTCAATATTATATGCTTTATATTCCCAATAAAAATTTTTAGTTGAATTTTTTTTTGTTATTTTCTATTAATTCTGCTCTAATAGCATAATCTACTGTAGCCCCGCCATTACAGATATAAGCTCTTACAGTATATGTTCCTTTAGGCGATTTAAATTCATTCAGAAAAACTCCTTCTGGTAAATTGTTTAAACTAAAAAATAAATGATATATTATATATCCTATAATCAGAATTGGAATAATGATCATCATAAAAATAATTTTCCTTTTTCTCATAAACACTCTCCCTTTATTTATATATTTAATTTAAACTTTAATAATAAATATTAATTAACTATATGATAACTGTTAATATATAATTTTTAAATTAACCTTTCGTGCTAATTAAATTAATTAACATAATTCACAAGCATAAAAGCTCCAAGTTTAATATGCTAAGCTTTCATTGAAAATAAACAAATACTCAATGGAGGTAACATATATACTAAAATTTTGTAACACAAATACTGCTATAACAATTTAAATTTTGAAATACTTTTTTGCTGTAAGTTTTACTATAACTGATAATATTTACCAAGAAATAGTTCCAAATAAAATTAGGAGCCGTAGAAATATTAATATTTCTATAATATCTGCTAGTGAAATAATTGCCATTGCTATTGTAGATGAGCTCATAACTATAGATTCTGAAAAAGCATGGTTTGGATTTTGTATAAAGGACTTAAGAGAGTTGTCCTCTAAATTTTGAAATATAACTCGTTTTAATCGCACCTGTAGATTTCTTTTTAAAGTTACAGAAATAATCTGTAAAAAATTTATTGAAATACTTGGATACTACTCATATCCGCATCACATAGTAGACAGTATGCCTATATATGCTTGTAAATTTGAAAAAGCAAAATTTCATAGAACATTTATGGATTAGTATTATGTGGGAGATGTTTTTCAAGGAAAGAACCCTATTTTAGATTCAGAATTCATAGCTTAATAACTAATGATGGATATGCAACAAACAGTTCTGTAACTTCAGCAAATAAATATTATATAAATGCTCTTTTAGATTTAACTAATAAGAAATCATCACTAACTATAATCGCTGATAATGCTTATATAGGATTTGACTTTCCTGAAGAACTATTAAAAGAGTGTAATACTATAATTATTATAATTAAAATAAATAGCAGTATAATCCAGCTATCTAAGAAGCTGAAGCAGCTTATTTTAAAAACGAATATTAACAGAAATTGTTTCCTCACAGATTGCAGAACAACTTAATATATCCCGTATTTTAGTGAAATCTATCATGGATAGAAACTAAAAATACTAACTCATAATCTTTGCTATTTTATAAATAAAATATATATTTATCTATGTAATGCCATTTGTCACAACAGGTTAAAATAGCCTTTATAAAAAAAGAAACTGCTGCCTTCGATTAAATTTGGATCATTTAGCAACAGTTTCTTTTGTATTTTATACTATATTATAGTAATTTTTAAATTTCTCTAAAAACTCTTTTCTTTCTTCTTGATACTCTAATTTTCTTTTAAGTTTAAATAAAAATACCTCTTCTGACCATGATTTTTTTCTTTTATAGTAGTTCTTACTTACACTATAAAATTCCTCTGGGAAGTATAACATTCCATATAACACTTCTAACTCTCTATTATCAAGCTTTATATTCTCTTCATAGCAACTCAATATATTTTTTGCTTTTTCAAAATCAAAAGCAAAATTTTTAATTACTTTATTTATAAAATTACAAAGATCATGAACTCTTAAGTCTATAATTGAATAGTCAAAATCTATAAAATAAACTTTATCATCATTTATTAATATATTATGATAAGCTAAATCATGATGGCATAAAACTATCTTGTCCTCTTCACTACAAAGTTTTAAATATGGAGATGAATTTAAAATTCCTATGCTTTTATTCATTTCTTCTATATAATAATCCACATTTTCTATGAAAACTCTATCAAATTCCTTCTTATTCTCATAAACGCCTACTAAGTTTTTAAAAATTAAAAGTTCTTCTTTTTTCCTCACTAAATTATCAACTAAAGATCCTACCATATATCTGTAATTGTTTTCTTTATACCTAAACCCTTCAGATGATATATGAAGTTTTGATAATGCTCTAGCTGCCATACTAACTTCTATAGGATTATTAAATGCACACTCTCTTCCTTCAATTAAGTTCATAACTACATAATAGCTATTCCCATATTTTGTGTATATTTCTCCATTTTTATTTTTTTCAAAACTAAAGATATTATTAAAATTATTATTTTTTATATATTTAATACCACGGTCTATAAAATCCAGCTGATTTAAATCGTAATCTAGTTTTTTTAATATTTTATTTCCTTTACTGGTGGAAATTATAAATAGTTTTCTAATGGGAATTATGTCGTTAACCTTATAATTATATTTATTAAAAAGTTCCACATCCAAATCATATTCACATAAAAAGTCTTTATCTCTAAATCTTCCTTCTATCATTACTCCACCTCACTTATCAAGGAAAGACCATCCTCCTCCATAGCCTTCATTAACCTATCACTATATTCTTTATCACTCCAATTCTTTTTATTTTTTCTGTATCTCTCAAATATTTTCATAAATTCATGGGGATAGGATAGCATTGCTAATATAAATTTCTCACTGTTATTATCCAGCTTTTCTAGTTCACAAAATTTCTTAACATGCTTTTCCCAATTTAAATTTGCACCCTTTCTTTTAAGCTTAGATAATAAGTAATATGCATCCATCTCGACCATGTTATAGGCTATGTCACAAAAATTAACTATTTCTAAAGTCTCTCCTCTATCTAAATTATCAAATCCTACGTCACTTAAACATACCTCCACATTTTTCATACTTCTAGAAATTAACTCCATATAATTAAAGTTATAAATGTACTTCATACATTCTTCAGCACGTTTTAAATATTTATCACCTTTACTCATCAATAGCTTTTCAAATTCATTTTTAGGACCAAGTTCCTTTAACTTTTCCATAAACTTAGAAAATCTTTTTATTTGTACTTTATATTCTTCAACTAATTTACAAGTATCATTGTTTATTCTTTTTTTTAAGTATCCATTAAACCCACAAGATTTTTGATGAAATTCTGATATTAATTGTAACTGATTGGCTACTCTCTCATCCAAACCATTTCTACTCAATGATTTATTATCCTTTAATATAAAATCTATCTTTTTAATTCCTTTTTCTTTTAGATATTCTCCAAAAGTATCATAAAAAAATCTTCTCATAGCACCACCCCTATTTGTGCTTTCTTTTTAGTCGTTTAGACATTTTATTTAATATCTCTTGTCTTTCTTCTTCTAATTCTTGAAGTTTTTTCTGTCTTTTTTTTATCTTTTTAAGTTCTTTAATATGTTCCTCCATCTGTCTTAGCTTTTCATCATAATCATCTACTGTTCTTAAGCTACCTTCATTTATAGGATTTTCATAATTATCCATTTTATTGTCTTCATCTCTTTTATATGACATGTCACACCTCCATTTAAAAATTAAATTTTAAGTTTTCTAAAATTCTCTATAAATTCTTGCTTTTCTTCTCTATCATCATAGAAAAACTTTAATTTTTTGATGAAAAATTCTTCTCCCCATGGTTTTTCTTCCCAATAATATTGAATACCCCTTTGCCAATAATCCTGTGGAAATTCCATAAATGCGGCCATTATAGAAATATCATCCTGCTCCAATTTATGAGTTTCCATATAGGCATCTAATATCTCCTTAGCATTGGTTAACTCCCATTTGTTATATTTCATTCTTCTAATTAAAAGACTGCTTAAATCATGAAGATAGGAATCCAATATACAATAATCAAAGTCTATTATATTTATATCTCCATTATTATTAATTAGTACATTATGGTGAGCATAATCATGATGACAGAACCCTTTATTACAAACCTGCTGCTGCATTTTCTCCATATACTTACTGTTAAAAAGATTTTTTATGCTTCTGTCACATCTTTTTAGCTCCTCCTCCATGAGGCTTAAATAAATAAGATCAAATTGAGATTTACAGTCTTTCCTATCAATTCTTTTCTTAAAATCCAAAATTTCATTTTTCCTTATTTTATAAGTTTCTATCCATCTAAACCATCCAACTCTTGGCTGCATATTTGGTGTTATAATAAAATTTTCACTTTTACTGTGAAGCTCACCTAGTTTTTTAGCTGCGTTTTTTACATCAAAGGGATTATCATAATTACTTTCTCTCGCATTTATCCATGGGGTTAAGTAAGCATAATTGTTATTTAACTTAATATAATCTAATCCATTTATAGTTTTAATTATTTCGGGAATATGGTTAAATCCATTGTTTTGAAGATGCTTAATTGCTCCCAATATAAATAAAAAATGCTCAAATTCATAACCTATGACTTTTAAGCAATAGATATTATAAGGAGTTTCCACTCTATATACATTTTTATTTTTTTCTATAAAGGTTATATCAAGAGCATAATTGTCTTTAACTAATTGGCTAATAGTAGAAATGTCCAATAAATCTCCCTCCAAAACAGTCTTCTATTTGTAATATATGAAAAATATTTATAATGTGTGTTTTAATTTGTAAAGTTTGTAACATATATTTTTAATTAAACTAATATAGTAATATATAGTTTTGGTTTATTATTACTTTAGAAACTACCTTAACAAAGATTTAAAACTGTAACTATATTTAATTATAAAATTTAAAGTAGTTTATCTACATATTATTAATTATAAGGGGTGATATTCTATGAGGATTGCCATTGATGCTAGAGGTATCAATTGGTACAGGGGAACAGGAATTGGTACTTATACAGAGAATGTTCTAAGAAATCTACTTAATATAGATAAAGATAATTATTATCATATTTATTGGTCTGGTGAAGACTATGAAAGATATGAACAAAATAATAGTAAAGTAGTAATGGCATCAAAAAAATATCATAGATTTTTTCAAGATCATTATTTTCCTTATAATATGAAATCTGAAAATATTGATATATATCATATTCCCCAAAATGGTATAGGATTGAATTCTTCTATACACTGCAAAAAAATAGTAACTATACATGATTTAATACCCTATATAATGCCAGAAACCGTAGGTACAGGATATCTATTAAAATTTTTAAGAGAAATGCCTAATATCATAGATCAAGCTCAAGGTATAATCACTGTTTCTGAATATAGTAAAAAAGATATATTAAAATTTTTTCCTATAGATGAACAGAAAATTTTTGTAACTCCTTTAGCTGCAGATATAAAATACAAGCCTTTAGATAAAGAAAAATGCAAAAAATTTATCAGTAAAAAATATAATATAGACAAACCTTTTATATTATATTTAGGAGGTTTCAGTGAGAGAAAAAATGTTCATTCACTAATTTCAGCTTTTACAAAAATATACAAAGATTTAGATAGTGAATTTAATCTAGTAATAGTAGGCTCTTACAAAGATACTTCTCAGGAATTAGTTAAACTAAGGGATAAATTAAATATGGCAGATAAAATATTATTTACTGGTTTTGCTGATGAAGAAGATTTACCTATTTATTATAATGCTTGTGAGGTTTTTGTTTATCCTTCTTTTTATGAAGGCTTTGGACTTCCTCCATTAGAAGCAATGAACTGTGGTACACCAGTTATAGCTTCCAATATAACTTCTATACCTGAAGTAGTTGGTGATAGTGGTATGCTTATAGATCCACATAATATAAATGAAATTTCTAATGCAATAGGTGAAATGCTCTCAAATGAAAGCCTCAGAAATCACTATGGAAATCTTGGCTATAAAAGAGCTAAATTATACTCATGGGAAAACACCGCTAAAAATACCCTACAGGTCTATGAACAAATTTATTCTAAAATGGATTCATGCTAAATTTTATTTTCATAGCTTTAAATTTATATTATTTTTCCTTAAATAAAAATAAAAGTGTAAAAAACAACATTACACTTTTATTTTTGACCTAAAATTAGAATTAAAATATATTCCAAGAATTTATGCCTAGTTATTAATTTAAGCATCTAAAAATCCCTATAAACTTAATATAGGTTGACCTTAGTTAAATTATATTAGCTCCTATAATATATTATAATACAAAACAAACTAAAATATTAGTATATTATTTTATTAAGATGCTTTATTAATATATTCCTAGCATATCATGGTTGAAAGTTTTTATCCATATACTGTAGTAATCTTCTATTTAAGTTTTAAATTCAATATTGTTCATATACAGGCTCCCCTTTTTACTTATAGCCTACAGAAAAAAACTAATAAATTAAAACCAGGAATCATTTCCTGGTTTTAATTTATAAAGCAAAAATATAAAAATTCTTCAATTATTTTCTATTGACTTCAAACCATTTAGAAAAAATCAATTCTTCTTTAAAACCATATTTATTATAAAGTCTATAAGCAGATTTATTAGAACTTATGACTAAAAGTTTAATAATGTCTATATTCCTACTTTTTAATATTTCTACTGACTTTCTAACTACAGCTTTTCCTATTCCATTACCTCTAAATTCATTTAATATTCCGATATTATCAATCCAACCTTCATTGTCTATATCTGCTAACATATATATTCCAACATTATTGCTATTATATTTAACTATACCTATAAGCTCTTCATTTCCTTTATACTGAAAAATAAACTCCTGTACTTCTTCTTCACTTAATGTTGCAACATTAGCACTGCCTCTAAAAGCTTCATTATGGATTGTCCTAAATTCATCTTTATTTTCATAAGTTAAGGAAATAAATTCAACTTCTGTATTACTTTCTAATTTTGGTTCATTATGAAAATCATATTTCATTATAATGGCATCATGAATATGTTTAAAATTGTGCCTTTCTATATAAGGTGATAAATACATTATTTTATTTTTAATACCTAAAACTACTCTCTTGGTAAAATATGTATCACAAGCCTTCTCTGCTTTAGTTATCAAAGAAGAGAATATACTGAAATTCTCCTTTAATGTGCTTTCCTCTATGTATATATCCGTAATATAAGCTTGTCCAGATATTTTAGTTTCTCTTGTTATAGCAGACATTGTTCCCTTTATACAACCATTTTCAAAGATAACAAAAACATTTTCTCCATAATTAAATACTTCACTTTCAAAAAGTTTTATCATCTCTTCTAAGCTTTTGTTGTAATATTCATCTAAGCTTATTATAAAATTATATAAATCTTCTTTGTTCTCATTGGATAGTTTATTGAAGCTTAATATTTCCATAGTGCCCTCCAGATAAAATATAGAATCAACAGTTATACTATAATTATATCATCAAATCCTTCAATAAAATTTAATATAATTCTCCATTGTACATAGTAAGTTTTAAGCTTTATATTAATACAAGTAGTTTAACAACAGAAATTTATTATTTATCATCTATGGTAATCTAAAATAATTAATAGTGAAGAATTAGTTTATCTCTCAATTCTTCACTATTAATTACTGCTTTTTTTAACTTCTTTGTTTTTTAGTTCTTCCTTAAATTTCACATATAATTTTCCTAAATTTACAGCATCATCAAGGGCATTATGCTGATGACCTTCAAATTGGATATTATATACTTTAAGAGCGTTTATTAATGAAACTTGAGTTTTACTATTTAAATGTTTTGTTATTACTGCTTGTAAATTCCCATAATTATTCACCATTTTATTTACAATAGGGAGATTGCATTTATTTAACCTTACATCCCTTTTAAATGCCCTTATATCATCATTTCCCCAGCTTATAAATATTACTTTTTTTTCTCCTACCCAATTTTCAAATTTTGAAAAAACTTTTCCAAAATACTCTGCAGTATTTATTTCTTCTTGTTCTATATTTGTTAATGCTTTACAGCGATCACTTAGAATGCAGTTAAAAGATGGTTTTATATAAGAGTAAAATACCTCATTTCCACTAGAGCTATGTCTTACTGCGCCAATTGAAATTATTTCATTATTAACACCTTCCGCATTGGTACAGTTCATTTCAAAATCAAAGAATATAATATCTAAATCATCATTTTCTAATATTTTATTTATATTTTTAACATCAGTATTTTCTTTATTCTTTTTCTTTGTAGATTTTACTTTATTAGTATTCCCGTAAAATTCTTTTAAAAATTTATATAAATCTTTACTATTATTTTTGTTAAAAACTAAATTCCAATTTCTATGCCATTGAAGATTTAAAGCTATTTTAGATAACTTTTTTATACTACATTTATTTTCTCTAAATCCATATAAGATTTCATTTATTTTATCTAATACAGATTTAGAATCAGTATTAATATAAACCTTATCCTCAGGAGTTATCTTTCCTTTTATTTCTAACCTTTCAATTTCCGCTATTAAACATTTTAAACATTTTATATGGGCTTCTCTTAAATCTTCAACATTAAAATTTTCTCTTGATTTAAATATTAACTTTTTTTCATTAATAATTAAAAATAATCCCTTACTATTACCATTATCAGCATTAAACTTGATGCTGTAATAACACATAATATGTCTCTGCTGATTTTCCAATTATTACATCTCCTTTAACAGTTCAGTTTATAATATGTATATGCTAAATTGCAGATTTAATATATTTCTAAAAATACTTAACATTTGCTAATCCTAGTATATTAGATAAATCTAATAAATTCACAATTTCTTTAACCTATGTTTACTATCAATTTAATTACTAATTTTATAAATTCCATGATTGTAAATTTCTTTAAAGGTTAACTTTCAGTTTTCAACTGTTTATCTATAATTATAGTTTACCACTTTATATTTTTATATCAAAACAATGACTCACTATTGAAAATCATAACTAAAATTCATATATAAATCAAATAAAATTTATAAAAATTATATAATCCTTTTTCTATTCATAGGGAAAAAGAAAAGTGACAAAGTCACTTTTCTTAAAACATCTTAAACCTCTCAATATAATTGAGAAGTTTCTATAATTCTTTGTCATTTATTTCATCATAAAACTTTCATATATTTTTTATAGGAAGCCTTTTAAATTTTCTTCTTCTTTAATTTCATTTAACAAATGCTTTATTTCTTGATCCTTCGATTTGTCCATTACCAATATAACATCCCCAGCATCTACAATAACTAAGTCCTTAAGTCCAAAGCCAATAATTAAATTTTTATTTCCAAATACAGAACAGTTCTCACTATTATTCAAAAAAGCTGGTCCGGATATATTATTTCCTCCATAGCATTTTAAAAATCTTGCAAGTGCTGCAAAGCTTCCTATGTCATCCCAAGTAAATTCGCATTTTATCACATAAGCCTTACGAGTTTTCTGCATTATTCCAAAATCTACAGATATTCCGTCTATAAGCTTATATTGTTCTTTAATAACATCCCCCTCACAACTTTCACCTATATGTCTGTAAATCTCTGTTATACAATTATGCATTTTAGGGAGATATTTTTCCATCTCTCTTAAATATACATCCGCTCTCCATACAAACATACCACTATTCCAAAGATAAGTGCCTTTCAATAAGAAATCTTTAGCAACTTCAATATTAGGCTTTTCAGTAAATCTTTCTACTTTGAAAGTTGGAATATTTCCTCCTATAGGTTTTCCCATTTCAATATATCCATAGCCAGTTTCTGGCCTTGTAGGAGTTACCCCTATAGTAACCAACCCTCTTCTTCTTTCTGCTATCTCAATTGCTTGATTTAAAGTATCGATAAATTGCTTTTCACCTTCTATATAGTGATCTGATGGTAATACTACCATAACAGCATCTTTATCTTTCTTTAACAGCTTTGCAGCAGATAACCCTATACAAGTTGCAGTTTCTTTGTTTGCTGGCTCTATAAACACATTTTCCTTGCTTATTTCAGGTAATTCTTCATATATCTTATCAATATATTCTTGATTTGTAACAACAAAGATATTTTCCTTACTCACTATTGGCTTAATTCTATCTACGGTATTTCTTAAAAAACTTTTATTATTCACAGTTTTTAAAAACTGCTTGGGATTATTAGCTCTTGATAAGGGATACAATCTTGTTCCTTTTCCACCTGCCAGGATTAATGCATACAACAAAATATCACCTTTACATATTGCTTAATTTCATTCTATGATATCTTTTGTTTTTTTGTGATAATAAGGAATAAATTTATATTTTATTCTATATAATTTATATTCAAATTATTGTTGACAAGGAAACAATAATCCTATATACTAAAATTGTTTCCTAGGAAACCTTTTTTTTATTAATGGAGGTGTTATTATAAATAAAACTGAACTTATTTTTCAAAATTTCAAAGAAATATATGATAAAGAAGATTTATTAAGTAAGCTTACAAACAGCCATGATTGTTTTGATAATTTTCGTATTTCTGAAATTCACTGCATAGATTTAATAGGCAGAACTAAAGATGCTAACGTAACTAAATTATCAGAAGCTCTAGGTATGACAAGAGGAGCAATTAGCAAAATGACCAAAAGAATGATTGAGCAAAAGGTAATAACAAAATATCAAAAACCAGATAATAAAAAAGAAGTATATTTTGCACTTACTGATTTTGGGAAAGAACTTTATATAAAGCATGAAAAAGCCCATAAGAATTATGAAAAAAGAGATATGAAATTCTTCGAGCAAATAAATGTTGAAGAACAAGATATTATACTTAAATTCTTGGAAGACTTTAACAACTATTTGGAAAGTAAAATTAAGGAGTTAGATGTATATGAAGATTGATTTAACAGTTAAAATAAGCAAAGAAATGTGGAACAAGCTTTGGAATGAAGCTGCTGATAATAAAAAAATGACACTATTAGGTCATATAGGAACTCATTTTGATGTTATGGATAAAGAGTTTTCATTAGATAATACTATAAGAAATGGAAAAGCATTTGATGTAAGTCATATTAAAAATAGAGAAATTGAAGCAGAAGATATAGATGTATCATCAATAGAAGAAAATGATTTTGTAATGTTCTACACTGGAACTTTAAAAGAAAGAGGATATGGTACAAAAGAGTACTTTACAAACTATCCTGAACTATCAGAAAAACTAATACAAAACCTTATTGATAAAAAAGTAAGTATAATCGGTATAGATACAGCAGGAATACGAAAACCTTCTGAGCATGTAAAAACAGACCAGTATTGTGCTGACAATAATGTATTTGTCATTGAAAACTTGGATAATTTAAATGTACTATTAAATGATGGAAGAAATAAAAATTTTAAAGTTCATACTTATCCAATAAATATAGAAGGAATGTCAGGACTTTGCTGTAGAGTAGTTGCTGAAGTTTAAACAAAAATCTTAGAGAAAAGTTCTCTAAGATTTTTTATTGAAAATAACTTATATAGACTTTATTATCTCTATAATTAATTTAGTGGAATCTATCAAATCTTTTATGTGTAAATGCTCCTCTAATGTATGAGGCTTTCTTTCCCCTATTCCTAAGTTTACTGCTTTTATTCCATTAGCATTTAATACATTTGTATCACTTCCACCACCTGTGGCAGCAATTGATATTGGAAATCCTAAGCTGCTAGAAGCATTTTTTACAATCTCAACTATTCTATCACTTTCTTCTACAGAAAATGCACCATACATTCTTTGTACATTTATATCAACTTCTGCACCAAATTTTTTTGCAGCATCTTTTAGACATCTAACCATATGTTCTGATTGTTTATCTAGTTTTTCATTAACTAAACTTCTAGCTTCAGCCTTTATAGTTAATTCTGGTGATACTATATTTGTAGGACCATCTGCAATCATTGAACCTATATTAGCAGTTGTATCTTCATCAATTCTAAGTAATTTCATATTACTTATAGCATGTGAAGCTACTTCTATAGCACTTATTCCTTCTTCTGGACAAACACCAGCATGAGCAGGTCTTCCTTTTACTACTGCTGTTATTTTATCTTGAGCCGGTCCTTTAACTATAATTTTCCCTGGTTCTCCACCGCTATCAAGTACAAATCCTAATTTAGAATTTAGCTTACTATAATCTAAATTTTTAGAACCAAATAATCCACCTTCCTCATAGATTGTAAATACTATTTCAATTGGTCCATGCTCTATATTATTTTCTTTTATAACTTTTAGTGCTTCAACTACAGCAGCTATTCCTGCCTTATCATCTCCACCTAATATTGTTGTTCCATCACTATATATAACATCGTCTTTTATAATAGGTTTTACACCATTACCTGGAGATACTGTATCCAAGTGACAGCTGAATAATATTGGTTCTACATCTTTCATTCCTGCAAGTTTAGCTATAACATTTCCAGTATTGGAACCTACTTTTTCTCCTGCATCATCTATTGTAACTTCTAACCCAATTTCTCTAAGTTCATTTGCTATAAAATCTGCAAATTGTTTTTCATTTTTAGTTTCACTGTCAATTTGAACATATTTTAAAAATTCATTTACTACTCTATCTCTATTTACCATAACATCCTCCATCTTTAATTAATTTACAATTGAGGTGTAAATTATTTTTATATAAAATAAATTCCTCAATTTTTTTAAACTAGCAATAAAATTGCTAGTTATTATGTGGCGAACACTGTTCGCCGCTACAGAATCAATTATAAATGTGCATTGTAAATTAAACTAAATAAAAAGGCACCATAAAGTGCCTTTAATTTTTATCCAAAGAATAGTGGTGCTCCTGGTCCTAGGTTGATTCCTAGCATGTACCAAACCACTAGTAATGCTGTCCATCCTACTAAGAATGCTAATGTATATGGAAGCATTGTAGATATCAATGTACCTATTCCTGAATCTTCATCATACACTTGAGCTGTTGTTACTATAAATGCAAAGTAACTCATAAGTGGTGATATGATGTTTGTTGATGAATCTCCTATTCTATATGCAACTTGAGTTAACTCTGGGGAGAAACCAAGTTTCATAAACATTGGTACAAATACTGGTGCCATAATTGCCCATTTAGCAGAAGCTGAACCCATAAACAGGATTATGCTGTATTAAATACTGCATTATATATTATTAATACTTCTTTAAAAATAATATTATTTTCTACTTCAACATATATAAAGATTATATCTTTCTCCTATTCTTTAGCTTAAATATTTTATTTAACTATATTTTTTTAAAAATATAATTAAACTATAAAAATCAATGTAATATTTTTTAACAATACTACATTGATTTTTTCTTATAAATTGATTTTTATTTTTTCTCCATTTCTACTTGAAATATCAACAATATTTAGGCCTTTATACTCTTTCAGTGCCTTTGTAAAACTTTTTGTATTAGTTATGCCTAAATTGTCTATAAATTCAACCTTTTTATATGGTATTTTATTTAATAATTTTTTCTTGCAGAAATCACTAAATGCAAAACTTAACAACCAATAAGGTAAATAAATAGTCATTTTCTTATTTTCTTTAGATTGAACTTTAATTTTTATCATTCTATAGAAACCTCAACTATATCTCCATTTCCACTCTTTATATCAACAATAGTTCCTTCTACTCCTGAATCAATTGCTTCCATAATTGATTCTATATCTATACCATTTTCCTGTAGATGTGGTATATTTTTTATAGAATTTCCAAAAGCTTTAATTACTTTTAAAGGTATATTCATATTTACTTTGTCGCTATTATCTCTTTGCGAACTAACCTTTATCTTTAAACTTTTTCTAACCTTTTATTAGTTTTATTTTCAATAACTATATCATTCTTATCATTAAGTGATTCAATAAGTCTAGCCCCTTCTTCAGCAGTAATTTTATTTTCACCAATCATCTTTGTAATTCTTAATATTTCTTCACTCATATTTAACACTCCCCAAAATTATTTATTTTTTAACATTTCTATTGCTTGTTCTGCTGTAATTTCCCCTGATTCTAACATATTAAGTATTTCTTCATTATTGCTACTTTTTTTAGATAATTTGTATCCTAACGCTTCTATAACATCATCGAGTTTTGCTCTTACTGTTGGATAAGATATTTTTAATTCTTTTTCAACATCTTTAATACTTCCCCTACACTTTAAAAACACCTCCATAAAATATATTTGTTCGTCATTTAAATATGTTATCGCTGGTAATTCAAATTCATTTTCTATTATTGTATTACACTTATCGCATTTTAATTTTGTGATTTTAAGGTTAGAAGCGCATACCGGACACTTGTTTATAAGTTTATACATAAAAATCACTTCCATTTTTATCTTATAATTTGATTATACTATATATTTTATATTTTTCAATATATATTTTAAATATTTTAATTCAATATTGTTATTTTATTAAAAATATTAATTTCAAAATTAATATTTTTAATTTCTTGATAAGAATATTTATTCCAACAGTATTTATATAAATTCACTAATTTTTTAAAATTATACCAAACTTCATAAAAAACCAATAAAAGTTTTGCCCATCTTATTTAGGAATATGAAAATATTTATTATATTGTTAATAAAAAGCCTATTTAAAAAAATTATTTAAAATTAAACTACCTTAAATTATATTGTCAAATTCCAATACTCAAACTAAATAATAATGATTTATAATAAAACAAAGCTTTATTATAATAATTTGTGATATTTCAAAAATATGCCCTTATTCGCCAATACAATGCATTGTACTTGAAATGCTTACAAATTTTACGTTAACCTTAAGTTGAGAATAAATTAACAAAGATGTATAATTTATATGAAATATTTTTAAAATTATAATTAAACATTTATAGGGGGGATTATTTATGTTTAAAAAATTTACTAACGGTTGTGTTAAGTTAGTACAAAAGTATTTACCTGACCCATTTATTTTTGCTTCAGCGCTTACTTTTATAGTTTTTATATTAGGAATAATACTAACTAAACAAACTCCGTTAGATATGGTGAAACACTGGGGAAATGGTTTTTGGGCATTGCTGGCATTTTCAATGCAAATGGCATTAGTGCTTGTTTTAGGACACGCTTTAGCTAATGCACCTGCATTTAACAAACTACTTAAAAGGCTAGCACGAATTCCCAAAACACCTTTTCAAGCAATTATAACTGTAACCATGGTATCTTACTTAGCTTGTTGGATAAATTGGGGATTTGGTCTTGTTATAGGAGCGATATTTGCAAAAGAAATTGCTAAAGTTGTAAAAAAAGTAGATTATCGTTTATTAATTGCATCTGCTTATTCTGGCTTTTTAGTTTGGCATGCAGGACTTTCTGGATCAATTCCACTAACAGTTGCTAGTGGTGGAGAAGCTGTAAAAAAACTTACTCAAGGAGTAATTGACGCTCCAATACCTACTAGCGAAACTATTTTTAATCCTGTAATGCTTGGAATTGTAATCGTTCTATTCTTCACTTTACCTTTAGTAAATAGAGCAATGCATCCTAGTGAAAAAGAAACAGTAGTTATTGATCCTTCTTTATTAGAAGAAGCTGAAGTTGAAGCAGCCAGCACTGCTAATATGACTCCTGCTGATAAAATTGAAAACAGCCCTGTAATTTCAATAATCTTATGTTTACTTGGTTTTTGCTATATAATTTACTATTTTATAGAAAATGGATTTAATTTAAATCTAGATATTGTTAATACCATATTCTTATTTTTAGGAATTTTACTTCATAAGACCCCTAAAAATTATGTAGCTGCTATAGCAGATGCTACAAAAGGTGCTTCTGGTATTTTACTACAATTTCCATTTTATGCTGGACTTACAGGAATGATGATTGGAGCAAATTCAGCTGGTGTTTCAGTTGCTGGATTAATTTCAACTGGTTTTGTTTCTATATCAAATAGAATTACTTTCCCTGTATTTTCCTTTTTAAGTGCAGGTATAGTTAACTTCTTCGTTCCTTCTGGTGGCGGACAATGGGCTGTTCAAGCTCCTATTATGCTACCTGCTGGTGAAGCTTTAGGAGTATCTCCAGCAATAACTTCTATGTCCATTGCATGGGGTGATGCATGGACAAATATGATACAACCATTCTGGGCACTTCCAGCTCTAGGAATAGCTGGACTAGGCGCTAAGGACATAATGGGATACTGTATAGTTGACCTTATATATTCAGGACTAATAATAACTGCTGGATTCCTATTGTGTGGTATCATATTCTAAAATAATTGGCTTTTTTTCTAACATTAAAAGGGTTATCTCAAAATGTAGTTTTGAGATAACCCTTTTTTTAATTACATATTGATTGTAAAATAAACAAATTTTACAAAAATAATCAAATCATACTTTTATGATATGATAACTTCTATTAAAAATATAAATTATTTTATAATTCAATTATATTATTAAATATTCTTGAGTTATTATCAATAGTGTTTTTATCACCTAAAACACAAAAATAATTTTTATTCATACATTTATAAAATAGATGTGAAAGTTCTCTAATTTGATTAACATTTGTATCTAAAATTTCTTTTTTTTCATTTAATATATCTTCATTAGACACATTACATCACTAGTGTTTAATTATTAGACATACTTTGAGTGGGCAGAATTTCGCTCTACTAAAGCGGGGATAAAACTCCATACTAAATATGATCTAAACAAGGGAGTTCCAGAGCTTATAATTGTATCTGGTGCGAAGTCTCATGATAAAACTAAGATGAAAGAACTTATCACTGAAAAGGGATGTATATATGTCTTTGATAAAGGCTATGTCGACTACAAGGAGTTTGATAATTTTACCAGTAAGAACATAAAGTTCATCACTAGATTAAAAGATAATGCAGCTTTGACTGAAGTAGAAAGCCTTGATATTACCTGCTCAGAAACTATGCTCCTAGATGATTCTATAAATATTATTGAAGATACTATTTGCTATCTTGGTACTAAAGACATTAATATTACTAAAAATAAGTACAGAGTTGTCTCAGTAGTTGATGCTGATAGAAAGATTCTAACTTTTGTCACAAACATATTTGAATACACAAGTGAAGATATAGCATGGTTATACAAAAAACGTTGGGAAATAGAGCTATTCTTCAAATGGATTAAGCAGAATCTTAAAATCAAAAATTTTATAGGTCATAGTCTCAATGCAGTTATGATACAAATTGTCTCTGCAACAATAACATTTATAGTATTAAAACTAATACAAGATATATCAAAAACAACTTTAGGTTTATTAACAGTAAAAAGATTAATAAAGCACTCACTTACAAAATTAGTGGATATTAGTTTATTTTGTTGGAGTAAATGGTTAGGTAGCTAATATATATTATAAAACCATATAATTCCATGCACCTACGCTATAAGGACAATTCTGCCCTTTTTTATAGGCATAATATTCCTTATATGTTTAATTTAATAATTTATTTGTAAAAATTGTTAAATTGTAAAAAGTCAATAGAAATATTTTCTAAAAGTTAAACACTAGTGTCCAAAAATATATTTTTATCCGAATATTTATCATAGCCTCGAATAATAGAATGCTCTAATATATGTGGAATCCCTTTATCATTATATACAGGCGTCTTAAAGGTAATGGAAAAAAATCTATTATTATCTTTGTTTTTTAAATGGAATATTTTCATACCACTCTTTTTATGATGAAGTAATTTTCCATTTGAATTTATTTCATTTAAAAATTCCTCTTTAATAATATTAAATCCATACATCATTATAA
>NZ_JACSQB010000099.1 GCF_014836835.1 Clostridium faecium
ATTCTATAATAAATAATAAAATATAAAAATTAAAACTAAAAGTAGAAAATAAAGTAAAAAATAATAGAAAATTGTTTTCGGGGAATAAAATATTTTAATTTATACTGTGAATTTTTTAACGGTATAATGGCATCATATAAAAAACTTTTTTGTTATTAGTGAAATTTTAGATAATGAAAAAGAATGAGTATTTATAAAATAAATAGCTAAAATTTTACTATAAGTATTGACTATTCGACACTGAATATGCTGTGATATATAATTTTAATTATTAAATATAAAGAAGATAAATTTTTAAACTAATGTATTAGTTAAAAGTTTATTAAAAAATATTATTAAATTATAAAAGAATTATTTTACTAAATAAAAATAGATTTATGAGGGGGAATATGGACATGTTTAATAAGGATTCTATGACTCCAGCTGAAAGGGGAGCTGCTATAGCTAAGGGAATGGAAGCTGACAGATTGCCCTGTAATCCTAATGTTGCAAATGGAGTAGCAAGAGTATATGGATGCAAAATCTCTGAGTTTAATCACAATCCTAAAGCAATTGCAGAGGCACAAATGGCAGCTTATCGAAAATTTGGATGTGATAGTCTTCGTATTTTTACTGATTTATTTACATGGGCAGAGGCTATGGGGGCTACTATTACTTTTCCAGATGATGATACTGCAGATTTAAAAAAACCAGCAATATTTAAAGTGGAGGATATTCACACTTTAAGACCTGCTAATCCCTATAAAGATGGAAGACTTCCAGTGCATATTGAAGCTATGAAATATCTTCAAGAACTTGCTAAAGATGAGATAAAATGCTCTGCTGGAATAGTGGGACCATTTACAAATGCATTCTTTTTATTTGGAGTAAATGAAACCTTAAAGCTTATACATAAAAATCCTGAGGCATTACATGAGCTTTGTAAAGTTTCTCTTGAGACCTGTAAGGCTTATGCAAAGGCTGCAATTGACATAGGACTAAGTCCAACTATATCTGAACCAATGTCTTCCTGTACTGTAATAAATCCTAAGAATTTTAGGGAATTTTCATTACCATATTTAAAAGAACTTATAGATTATATTAAAACGCAAGGCAGTAATGTAGTAGTACATATATGTGGACAAACTGATAAAATATGGAATGATATTGCAGATTTAGGAGTTGCAGGCATGAGCATAGATAATGTGGCCAGCCTAAAAGAATGTAAAAATACAATAGGTGACAAAACAAAGATTTTGGGTAATGTTGATCCAGCTGGAGTTATGTATTCAGGAACAACTAATGATGTACGAATTAAAACTCTAGAAGGAATTTTAGATGCTTATGATTCTCCAAAAGGATATGTTGTTATGTCTGGCTGCAGTCTACCAGTAGAAACACCATTTGAAAACATAGAAACTATGATGGATACTGTAAGAGAAGTAGGATATCCAGTTAATCCAGATAAAGTTAAGGAACTTTTAGAATATTATAGAAAATAAATAAAAAATTAAGAAGTTTTTATAAAATTTTATATAAATTTAATTAACCTATATCTTTGATTACTTTGTAAAATAAGATATAGGTTTTATTTTTTAGTAGTTATTTAAGTTTCATTAAAGGTGCTAAAGTTATAACTATATTAAATATTAAAGTGTTAATTTTAATTAAAATATGTATTTAATGGGAATCCATTTATTGCATATGAGAAGTTCTATTGAAAATGATATTATAAATTAAATATAATTGTTTAAAACAAGGAGAGATGGATGTGAGAATTTTAATAATAGAAGATGAAAAATATATGGCAGAAGCTATAGAGCAGGTTCTAAAGAAAAATAAATATAGCATTTTAAAAAAGTTACTTTTGTTGCCGATGTTATTTTAAGTATTGATAATGGTAAGTTAATACAAGTGAAATAATGCTGAAATTTAACCTTTGAGCAGGGTAGATCGCTATTGAATATATTGACGTAATTCGGTATTATGTATTAAGTACGAAAAATATAATAAAAAGGAGAGTGTTCAATGAAAAGTGGGAAATTGCATTATGATACAGATTGTATGAAAATAGTGCTTGCTTTATTATTAATAATTGCTTTCCTTATGATTTTAAAAATAGTCGATACTCGGTATATTGCTAAAGCCACTGAAGATATGAGCAAAACAATTAATGTCTCTAAAGAGGAAAATACCGTGGAAATAAAGCAGCCTTTAAAAGTTCCACTTATTATGCAGGAACCAGAACTTATGCGAGGTTGTGAAGTAACAAGTCTTGCAATGATTTTACAATATAATCATATAAATGTAGACAAAATGGAACTTTCAAAGAATATAAATCACGTTCCTTTTATAGATGAGGAAGGCATAAGAGGAAACATGCATGAAGGGTTTGTTGGTGATATAGAAGATTTGGCGAATGATGGTTTAGGTGTTTATGTAGAACCAATTATTGAATTAGCTAAAAAGTATGTTTCTTCAGAAAGAATTGTAAATCTTACTGGAAAGAATATTAAAGATTTATATGATCAAATTGATAAAGGTCATCCAGTTTGGGTAATAAACAATTCAACTTTTCAATTGTTAGATTCTGATCGATTTGAAACTTGGAATACAAAAGATGGGGACATGCAGGTTACATATGATCAGCATAGTGTAGTTATTACAGGTTATGATGATAAATATATATATATTAATGACCCCCTTTATTCTGAACCGAACAGAAAATTAAATCGCATAGATTTTGAAAAGTCATGGGAACAAATGGGTTCTCAAGCAATGACTATTAAAGAATAATTTTTAGTTTAACAGTATAATATATTATAAATATTGAAAGATATAAAATATCCTTTGTGGATGAACTGAATAAAATTAAATACAGATTAAAATGAGAGAAGTCAATTGGACTTCTCTTTTAAATTTTTACGAAATTCGTTAGGAAGTAAGCCAGTACTCTTATAAAATAGTTCAGAAAAGCGACTTGCATTTTTAGATTAGTTTTTAGCAAGTATAAAATACAAGAGAAGCAATTGAATTTATTGAAAAAACTACTTAAGTATTATATTATAGTGAATACAATCATTGATTTAATAGAAAATTATGTTTACTAGCAATATAATAGTATATTTTATATTATGGAGGGTAGCAATGTATGAATCAGGAGAAAATTATCTAGAAACAATTTTGATATTAGAAAACAACAATGGTAGCGTAAGATCCATTGACATTGCAAAGGCACTTAACTTTAGTAAACCAAGCGTAAGCCATGCAGTGAGATTATTAAAAAAATCTAAATATATTAGTGTAGACAGTAAAGGATATATAACTTTGACTAATATGGGCCGTGAAAAAGCAGAAAGTATATATGAACGTCATCAGATATTGACTGAATTTTTTATTCAAACAGCAAATGTATGTGAAGAAATAGCTGAGAAAGATGCCTGCAGGGTTGAACATATCATCAGTGATGAAACTTTTCAAGGAATTAAAAAGTTTTTAAAAAAATAGCATGAAAAAACAAATTGTGAATGCAATTTGTTTTTTCTATTAGAACATATTTTACTGAACTTAACTTATAAAATAAAGAACTAACCTTAAGACTATGTTTTCATTAAATGTGTTTATAATATATATTATAGGATATAATGTATTTATATGTTTGAGGTAAAGAAGGTGGTATATTTGGATAAACTACAGTTTCAAGAAGAGTTAAAAAAGATAAATGGAATAGTAGCATTAAGTAAATTTGGCAGTCATGGAACAGAGTATTGGATTGATGGTAGAAGCGATATAGATATAGCAGTAGTAGTTAAGCCCAATATATCCTTTGATGATACATTATATATGGAAGATGAATTAGAGAATATTTTAAAAGAATATTATAACTATGATAATATCCATTTAACATTTATTATGTTTAAGGATTTTCCAACTAAATATGCTAGAATTGCTGTCGATAGTAACGAGATATATATAATTGATTATGACTTTTGGTATGATTTTCAGCATTATGTATTAAAATATGCAAGAAATAATAGAGAGTTTGAAAAGAAACTTAAAATTGATGAACAGTATACTTATTTTGGGGGTATTATAGATGAGTCCATATTATAAATATAAAAAAGAAAAGTTTTTAGAAAAATATAAATGCGCTACATCCACATTAGAAGATTTAAAGTCTTCTTTAAGTGAATATAGACAAAGTAATAGCAGAATCATAAGAAGAGCTATATTTGCATTTTTTCAAGATTTTTCTGAATATATTATTGATATGTGTGAAATCTATATAGTAATAAATAACGGAAAAATAGAGAGTTCTACTCCTGCATTGAAATTGATAGAGGTTTCTTACAAAATGGGATTTTTTGATGAAACTCTTAAAGATTATTTATATAAATGTGTAAAACTTAGAAATAGATATACTCATGATTATTATAAAAGGGAAATAGTTGAAAATCAGATAGAGGAATTTTGCTATTCTCAAATTATTTATCTAGATATATTTTTAGAAAATAGTAAGGATGATGTTATATTAAGATATAGAAAAAACAATTAATCTTTGAAATTATAAAGAAATTAGAAGTGTAACGCCTTATAGTATTATATTCTGAGTTTCTTAAATACTGTATTATTTAGAAATGAATTTTATAGTATTTTTATTTTTCTTTAAAAAAATTTAAATTAGTTTACTTAAGAAAAGAGCTTAGCTATATATAATTAAGCTCTTTTCCTATTAAAGTAGAATATTATTAATGAATAAGAAACTTTTATGTTAAGTTCTTTATTAAGATAAAAGAGGAGAGAGTAAATTGGAAAAATTATCAGAAGATAAAGCTTTTTATGGTAATAACATCACTATAATAAAAAGAGATAAAGATTGTACTGTTTATAAAATGAAAGATATCACTGGAGAAGGCATCATGACCTGTTATAATGTATTTCCTGGTGTTAATTTAATATATAATGATTTCCATATGGAAAATTGTTTTTCTGAGTTTTTACCTAAAGTTAATATGATAGGAATTGACTATTGCTGTGAGGGAAGGATGGAATGGGAGCTTGAAGGTGGTTTATATATGTATATGCAAGAAGGAGATATGCAGATTAATTCAAGAAATCATCATAATATAGGATTTGGATTTCCGCTAAAACACTATCATGGAATTACAGTGGCAATATATATTGAGGAAGCATCACAAGTATTATCTAGTATTTTTGGCAGTCTTTCCATTGATATACAAGAATTATATGACAAATTTTGCTCTAAAAAAGTTCCTTTTATTATACGTGCTAAGGATTCCATTCAACATATTTTTTCAACACTTTATACTGTTCCTGATAAAATACGGATAAATTATTTTAAGGTTAAGATATTAGAAGTACTACTATTTTTAACAGCTATAGATATATCTGAAAAAACTGAAGAAGGACCATACTTTTCTAAAGTCCAGGTTGAAAAAATAAAATTAATCATGAAATATATCGCTGATAATATAGAAAAGAATATTACCTTAGAGAATTTATCTAGTAAATTTGATATACCAATTACTTCTATGAAAAATTGTTTTAAAGGTGTTTATGGAAAACCAATATCTTCATATATACGATATTATCGTATGCAAACAGCGGCATTGATGCTTCGAGAAACTAATGAAAGCATTACTACAATTGCAGGGAAAGTTGGTTATGAAAATTCCAGCAAATTTGCTGCTGCATTTAAAAAAATTATGAATATTTCACCTTCTGAATATAGAAAAACTTTTGTATAAATAGAATAGTTCATTTTTACATGTATTTATAAACTATTAAAGTTAGGGAAAGCTAACTTTAATGTCTAAATGGAGCATGTTTAAATCTAATGGAGTGGCAGAGGTATTTATAAAGGATTAAAATAGGGATTAGTTAGTTATAACTAATCCCTATTTTTTTAAGACTAATTTATATATTTTTCAAGAAAAAGCTAAGAAAACTACTAGCTTTAAAATTAAAAGTCTTGAGAGGTGAGAGAGTAAAATGAAAGAAAAAAATTGGTTAGGAACAGTTTTGACTTTTGCATCAGAGTGTAGGTGGAAAATGATATTTTCAGTACTATGTGCGGTAATTAGTGTTGTAGGTGGAATTGTACCTTATATAGGAGTTTATCAAATTATAATTTCATTTTTTAATGGAAGTAAAACAATAAAGAGTATAGTGTTTTGGTCGATGGTATGCCTTGCAGGATATATTGTGAAACTTATTTTTTATGCCATATCTACTATGTTAGCACATTTTTCTGCCTATACCATATTAGAGAGCATGAGACTTAAAATTGCTGATAGATTAATGAAAACATCACTTGGTACTGTGTTGAATCAACCAGTAGGAAAACTTAAGAATGTTATTATAGATCGTGTGGAGACTATTGAGCTTCCACTAGCTCATTTAATTCCAGAAGGAATATCTAATTTACTTTTACCTATAGTAGTGTTTGTCTATATTATTATGATAGACTGGCGCATGGCGCTTGCAGCAATGGTTACAGTACCAATTGCAGTTATAGCTTATGGAATTATGATGAAAACATTTAATAAACAGTATAAGGATTACATGGAATCCAGCAACTATGTAAATAGTGTTGTTGTAGAGTATGTAGAAGGAATTGAGGTCATTAAGGCATTTAATCGATCTTCATCTTCTTATGAAAAATTTGAGAAAGCAGTGGAATCTTTTAAAGCATATACATTAAATTGGTTTGAAAGCACTTGGAAACTTATGAATTTTGGAGGAGCAGTTTTGCCGTCAACTTTACTTGGTACTATGCCTATTGGCATGTATCTTTATATTAATGGTTCATTAAGCCCAGCAAATCTTACAATGTGCTTAATATTATCTTTGGGAATTGTTGCACCATTGACTAGTTTTACTGTATTTGTAAATGAAATTAAAGTTATAGAATATGCTGTAAAAGATGCATATGAATTTTTAAATTTAAAAGAGCTTAAAAATTCTTTGAAACCAGTAAATCTTAATAAATATGATATTGAATTTAAGAATGTATATTTTTCCTATGATACTGATAAAGATGATAATTTAAATAGTAAAGAAAAAGATGTACTTAACAATATTAATTTAAAAATTCCTCAAGGAAGTTTTTCAGCATTAGTTGGTCCTTCAGGAGGAGGAAAATCTACTGTTGCAAGGTTAATTGCAAGGTTTTGGGATGTGAGCAGCGGAGAAGTGAAAATTGGAGGGATTAACATAAAAAATATTCCATTGTCACAATTGGCTGATACAGTGAGTTTTGTAACACAGGATAATTTCTTATTTAACTATTCAATTATGGAAAATATACGACTTGGTAATCCTAAGGCATCAGATAAGGAAGTAATTGATGCAGCAAAAGCAGCTTGTTGTCATGAGTTTATCCAAAATCTCAATAATGGATATAACACCAATGTTGGAGAGGCAGGAGGAAAATTATCTGGAGGAGAAAAACAAAGGATTGCAATAGCTAGAGCTATATTAAAAAATGCACCAATTGTTGTTATGGATGAAGCCACAGCTTTTACTGATCCGGAAAATGAAGATAAACTTCAAAAGTCTATTGCTGCTCTTACTAAAAATAAAACTTTGCTAGTTATTGCTCATAGATTATCTACTATTAAAAATGCAGATAAAATTATTGTTATGGAAAATGGAAGCATTGTAAGTACAGGCACCCATGAAGACCTGGTTAAAGAATGTGAACTTTACAGGGGCATGTGGGAAGCTCATATTGGTGCGAAAAAGTGGGCAGCTAATAATGAGAAAGGAGCAGTGAAATAAGATGTTTAAATCAATAAAAAGAATTATTCAGTGGTCTGGACAACGAAAAAAACGTTTATATATAGGATTTATATACTCCTTTTTTAATACTATGTTTACTGCCATGCCTATTATGGGAGCTGCATATGGATTGAATCTCATCATAGAGGATATGAATGGAAATAGGAATTTAACAATAGATTGGGTATTTTATATGTTGGGATTTATGATTTTTACTGTAATGGGAAGATTTTTATTTGCGTACCTTCGTGCATCTACTCAAGAAAGCATTGGACATGAAGTATCAGCAGAGCAAAGAATTAGAATTGGTGACATATTAAAAAGAGTATCTTTAGGTTTTTTTAGCAAAAAAAGTGCTGGAGAAATTGCTTCAGCTGTAACAACAGATTTGTCTTTTATTGAGATTTACGGAATGAAGATGATTGATGTTGTGGTAAATGGATATATTAGTGCATTTACAATGGTGCTTTGTCTTGCATTTTATAATCTGTGGATTGCCTTAATTGCAGCAACAGGTATATTGCTATCTGCATTATTCTTAAAGCTGCTTAGCAATAAGAGCAGTAAAAATGCACTTATACATCAAAAGGCACAAGACAGCATGGTTACTGCTACTATTGAATATATAAGAGGAATGCCTGTAGTTAAGGCTTTTAAGCGAGATGGAGTTTCTATAGAAAGTATTAACAATGCTTATAAGATGAGTAAAGATATAAATATTAAAATTGAAAAGAATTATGTTCCTTATAACTGTCTTCATTTGTTTTCTCTTAAAGTAGCATCTGTAGGAATTGTTCTTGTATCAGCGATAATGGTAATAAATGGAGCCGTGGATATGGCTACAATGCTTATGATGGCTATTTTCTCATTTGTTATCTTTGGACATATTGAATCTATAAATAATGCAGCTCATGTATTAGAAATTATTGATGCAACACTAGATAAATTGGACAATATAGAAAATGCAGAGTTCATTGATAAAAATAGCAAGGACATAGAATTATCCACATATGACATTAAATTTGAAGATGTTACTTTTGCCTATGAAAAGCGAGAAGTATTAAAAAATATATCATTCACTATACCAGAGAATACCACTACAGCAATTGTTGGTCCTTCAGGAAGTGGAAAATCAACTATATGTAGTTTAATTGCTAGATTCTATGATGTTGATAAAGGAGCTGTATCAGTAGGAGGTATTAATGTAAAAGAAATGACTTGTGATAGTCTTCTCAAAAATATTAGTATGGTATTTCAAAAGGTGTATTTATTTCATGATACGGTACTGAATAATATTCGTTTTGGTAAGCCAGAAGCAACCTTTGAAGAAGTGGTTGAAACAGCTAAAAAAGCTTGTTGCCATGATTTTATTATGAATCTTCCCAATGGATATGAAACAATAATTGGTGATGGTGGATCTACTCTTTCTGGAGGGGAAAAACAACGAATATCTATAGCTAGAGCAATGCTTAAAGATTCACCTATTGTTATTTTAGATGAGGCAACTGCCAGCATAGATCCAGAAAATGAACATGCAATACAAAAGGCTATTAGTACTTTAGTACGTGGAAAAACCATTATAATAATTGCTCATCGTCTTGCTACTATCGAAAATGCAGATCAAATACTTGTAATAGATGAGGGTCATATTGTACAGAGAGGAACTCATGAAGAGTTAATAAAGGAGAAAGGTGTTTATAAAAGATTTTTAGATATAAGAAAAACAGCAGAAGGATGGATGATTTAACAATTTTATAAATAGAAAAGGTGCTTTTATTAGCACCTTTTCTATTTATAAAATTAAAATATTACTATTTCATAAATATTACATTGTCACACATAGTAATATGTGTTATATTATAGTTATGAGGTGAGTGATGTGAATGAAGGGAGAATAAGTAGTGATCTAATCCGTGGCCATATAGATACAATCATACTTAGGATATTATTAGAGGAAGATAGTTATGGTTACCAAATTATAAAGACTATTTCAAAGAATAGTGAAGGGCAATATGAATTAAAGGAACCATCATTATATACTAGTTTAAAAAGACTTGAGTCGCAGAAATTGATTGAATCATATTGGGGTGATGAAAGCCAAGGAGGAAGAAGAAAATATTACAAGATTACCAATTTAGGCAGAGAGACCTATAAAGAGTCGCTATCAGCTTGGAAAGTGGCAAAAGATTTAATTGATAAACTTATTGAAAGGAGTGAGTAATATTAATGGATGATTTAAAAAAGTATGTTGATAATATGTTTAGTAAGTATAAAGAAACTAATCAGATAAAAGAGTTGAAATATGAAGTTTTAAGTAATCTTAAAGCAAAATTAGATGATTTACTTGACAGTGGTATGGAGTATAATGAAGCTCTTCAAAAGTCAAAAGATAGTATAAGTAATATAGATAATCTTATTGATTATAACGTAGAAATATATATAAATAAATATAAATTAGAGTATATGCAAATAGTTCTCCTTTATTTAATAATTGCATGGATAATAACTATACCTATTAAAATTATTGGAGCAGGAACAATATTGAATGGATTTTTCTTTGTTTTTTCTGCTATAGTTGGCATAGCATATGTTCTATTAAATAGAAAAATTAAAGGGTGCTATTGTGAGCGTAAAGCTTTTATTAACTTACATTCTATATGCAAACTTAGAAGAATAGTATGGATTCTTTGGAGTATATTTATTGTTGTATGTACACTTTTTACTACTGCAATTCAATTTGGAAGTAATATTTGGTTTTTCAATGCAATTAATATATCTGGACCCTATAATTTTGCACTGATAGCAATAAGGTACATGCTTCCATTTATGTCAATTATAATACCTTTAATCTTTAATATTGCTCCAAAATTAATTTTAAAATATGAAGTAGGTGAAAATAATGAAAACTAGGAATGTAATAATAATATGTTTATCCATAATAGGTATTATTATATTTGGATTATTTCAATTTGTAATTATACCAAAAAATAATCAAAAAACTGAAAATTATATTTTAAGTCAGCAAAATCCTATAACACATGATTTAAATACAATTCTAGAATATAAAAGTAAATATATGGGCAGTGCAAGTAATATAGGGAATTTATTTTATAATCTTCCGTTAAATGACTTAATAAAGTCCTTTGAACTGTCTCCAGATAATTTGACACTTCAGGTTAATTGTAAAAACAAAGATGAGGTTAATGAGGAGATGTTAAATAAAGCTTTGATTTATAATTCTACTGCTGTATTTGCATTAGTTGATAATTTGGAAAAAATAAACTATAACTTTAGTGATTTTGTATATTCATTTTCCAGAGCTGATGTTGAAAAATGGTATGGTGAAGATTTATCTAGCTTGATTGATAAAGACAAATGGAAAGAAAAAGTACAAGATAAAATTAAAAACAAAGAATATGTTAATGATTGTATTAAAGAAATATTGAAAAAGAAATAGTATATGGAATTTATAAAAATATCCCAGTAGGAAAACTACCTACTGGGATATTTTAATTATAATTTAGTTTTTAATTCTGTCTTTCATATACGAATTCCCCATCTATCATGGTTTTTTCAACTTTAACATCTTTAATTTCAAATTTATCTATAGTGAATATGTCTCTATCTAATAGGATTAAATCAGCAACATAACCTGGTTTTAATCTTCCTTTAAAGTTTTCTTTAAACTCATTGAAAGCACTACCAATTGTGTAGGCATCAATAACATCTTCAAGGTCCATCCTTTCATTTGAATAAAAGCCTTCTGCTGGGTTACCATCTAATCCTAGCCTTGTTACTGCACAATAAATATTTGGGAATGGATTACAGTCTTCTACTGGAGAATCTGTTCCTAAACTTATTGGAGTTCCCAATTTATATAGAGTATTAAAAGCATAAGAGGTACTTGATAATTCTTTTCCAACACGTTCCTCTACAATTTTAATGTCGTAGTCTAAGAAAATAGGCTGGTACATAACAGGGATATTCAATTTAGCAATTCTTTTCAATTGTTCACGACTTGTGATTTGGCAATGAACAATGCCGTGGCGAAGAGGGTTTTTCTTGCCTTTCATAGCTTTTTCATAGGCATTGATAACACTTTCCACAGCACCATCACCAATTGCGTGGGTTACTACAGTAATTCCATGTTCTGTTGCTAAATCACATAAACCTTGTAACTGTTCATCGCTTAATGCTGCTACACCTTTATTTCCAGGAGCATCCTCATAATCCTTTAACATTAAAGCAGTCCTTGCACCTAAAGAGCCATCTTTAAATAGTTTTAGCGCACCTTTTGATAAGAACTTTTCATCATATTGTCCTGTTTTATGTTCAGTTTCCAGATAAGTTTTAAAATCATCTATATTTTGAAAATTATATTGGTGACTATATCTTAATTTTAATTTTTTATTGTTATAAATATTATGAATTACATTGAACATTGTTTTAAAATTGTTACTCATAACATCACAGGATTGAACAGAAGTTATTCCCACACTTAAAGCATAATTTGCAGCTTTTATAAATTCATTCTCTTTCTCTATATCATCCTTTTCTGGGATAGCTGATTGAATAACGGGGACAGCATTTTCATTGAATATACCATTTGGTTTTCCATCATTTCCAATTTCAATTACACCACCATTTACAATAGTATTTTCATTTACACCTAGCACTTCTAAAGCCTTAGTATTTCCTACTGAAACATGTCCACATACTCTATCAAAGACAATTGGAATTTCTGTAGATATTTTATCTAAATCAAAGCGATTTAGTAGACGTTTTTCACCAGAATTAAAATAATCTTGATTCCATCCTCTACCACTTAAAGCTGTTATATCTTTATTTTCTTCTATAAATTTTTTACCTAACTGAATAATTTCATCAATTGATTTAGCAGATGTTAAGTTGCATGAACTTAGAGCATCTCCCATATGTGAAATATGAAGATGGCTGTCATTAAAACCTGGTAAAACAGTTTTTCCCTGAAGATCTATGATATTATCAGCATTGTTTTTTAAGATTTCCTCATTGGTACCCACCTGCTGAATAATACCATTGTCAATAAATATTGCCTCCTGAAAATTATTTTTTTCAACATAAATTTTGCAGTTTTTTAAAATTGTTTTCAAAACATCATCTCCTTTATATTTTTTGTAAAATTTTATTTTCTTGTGCAGTTTTATTTTTTCTTTCAAAATAGAAATAAAATAATGTCCCAATGGCTGGTACTAATAAACCAATAATTGAGGTTTGAGGATCTTCAATAAAAGTATTTATCATTAGTCCTACAAAGATAATAGTTGTTAAAATTACTGTAATAGGATAGCCAATTACTTTATAAGGTCTTTCTGCACTAGGGCGTTTTTTCCTGTAAATCATAACTGCGTATACACCTAAAGTATTAAACATCATTCCTGAGAATACAACTAAAGAAGTTAACTGACTTAAGTTTCTTAGTAGTACTAATAGTACAGATATTACACATTGTACTATTAAAGGAGCGTAGGGAACTTTGTATACAGGATGCAATTTTTTAAAGCTTTCAAAGAAATGACCTTGTTCACTCATTGCATAATACATTCTTGGGAAGGCTAAGATGCAACCATTTAAGGCTCCAAACATAGCAACTGCCATTCCTATTACAACTAAAATGCTACCAGTGTTTCCAAGTAGTTTTTCTGCTGCATAACTTCCTAAATAATATTGATTATTAGATATTAAATTTTCAATTTCATCAATAGGTATAACCTTATATATAGAATAATTAAATAATGTATACAGTGCTGTTATGGAAAGGATGGAAATAATGATAGCAAGAGGTAAATTTTTTTTAGGATTTTTTACTTCTTCAGCTACAGTATTTAAATTAGTCCAGCCTTCATATGCCCATAAGCTTGCCACTACAGCAAAGGCTATCATACTAATAATTGAACTAAAGGTTGCATCTGCGGTCTTAGGAACTAAGCTCAAATCTGGTGATACTTTTCCAAATAAAAGACCTAAGATCATTATGATTCCAATAGGAATTAATTTTGCAATCATAGATAGACTTTGGAGTCTAGAGCCAAATTTAACACCAAAGTAATTTACAATGGTCAATGCTATGATTAAAAAGATAGCAATAATTTTAATTGTCCACTCTCCAAGGGGTGTAATAATGGTTAAAGCACTTGGTAGTGCAATTGCTAAGGCAGCGATAGAACCAGGGCCACCAATTAACCAACTATTAAAACCACCTAAAAAGCCAATTATTGGTGAATAGGCCTCACTTAAATATACAGTTAGTCCACCAGAACGGGGATCTGAAGCACCTAGTTCAGCATAACAAATACCACCTAATAGAGAAACTAAGCCTCCAATAATCCAACTTAATAAAGCTAAGCCAGCACTCATTCCAGTTCTCATTAATACATATGAACCTAGATAGAAAATCCCTGACCCTACCATTATGCCTCCTAAAATACTTACCCCGCCAAATAGACTAATTTCTTTTTTAAAACCTGAATCCTTTACTTGAGTTAAATCCTTTGAATTATTAGTCATACGTTCATCCTCCGTTTCTAGTAATTAATAATTAATGTTAATTCATTAAATTTGAAATATTGTAAAAAAATAAAAAATAATAAAATAAAAAAACACCTAACAGGTCTGTCAGGTGCTTATATGCGTATAGCAAAGCTAAAGACATTCCTCTCCTTTCTGGCTCAATGTGAGATAGCGCAACATCAAAGTATCGAGCAAATACAATGATGACAGTCCTGTACCTATTAAATACAGACCCAGCA
The DNA here is from genome assembly GCF_014836835.1 of Clostridium faecium. Lineage (GTDB taxonomy): Bacteria > Bacillota > Clostridia > Clostridiales > Clostridiaceae > Clostridium_J > Clostridium_J faecium. Next base: position 14,571 of record NZ_JACSQB010000099.1, read on the forward strand.
TCAGATTTTGGTATCTGAAACTTCGGCGACGGCTCCTTTCACTATATATCATGGGTTTCCGACCTCCATATAGTTAATATTAGCAATCGCGCCTCTACCTCACCCTTAAGGATGAGGATTTTTATGAAATTTTAATTTTTGATATCATAACATGATATTTATATCTTGTCAACTTTAAATAATAAGGGACGGTTTATAATAATATTTATTAATTCATTTTTAATTTAAGTGTAACTTTTTTAAGTTTTTTTCGTGTAAGCTTATGAAAGAAGGGTTAGAAATTGGCTTTTTTACTGAATGGTGGTGATTTATATTTGTGATGACAACGTGCTAATGGAGCAAACTAAAAATGGTGATTCAAAAGCTTTTGAAAAGCTTGTTCTAAGACACAGGGAAAAAGCAATTGGTTTTGCATTTAGCCTTTTAACAGATGTACATATGGCAGAAGATATTGTACAAGAAAGTTTTGCAGCTATATACATAAATCGTAATAGATATAAGGATAAAAATACATTTAAAACATTTCTGTTTGCAGTGATTAGAAACAAGTGTATAGATTTTATACGAAAAAATAAAGATTTTAATATTGTAAGCCTAGAAGATGTGAACTTAGTAAGTACAGAACCAACCTTATATGAGTTAATGGAGCAGTAAGAAAAGCTAAAATATTCAGCAAAGCTGCTTAATAGCCTAAAGACTGATTACCGTACTGCATTTTGTCTTTATGAGATTTATGGATTTAGTTACAAGGAAATTGCAGAAATTATGGACAAGTCATTACCACAAATAAAAATCATCCTTTATAGAGCAAGAAATAAACTCCAAAAATATGTTAAGGAGGGTATGGAAAATGAAAAGTGAACGAGAATTTTTAAATGGTATGTGGTGGAAAGTCAATATTTTAGAGTATGAAGAACTTGAAAAAGCCCATGTAAAAGCCTTTAATCGAAGGCTTACTATAAAAGCCATAGGCACTGTTATTTTTCCTATAATAGCTTTTTTATTTGTTATATTGTGCCCACAATTTGTTATTGATTCGATATATCTTTTAACTATTGGGATATTGTCTATTGCGTTTATTTTTGAATATTTATCAACTAATACATTGGAGGATAAAAACTATGGAAATTGTGATATCTAATCTTACTAAAAAGTTTGGTAATAAAACAGTATTTGATAATATAAATATTGAAATACCAAGTGGTATGTTTGGACTACTTGGTAGAAATGGTGCAGGAAAAACCACATTAATGAGAATACTTACTACATTGTTAACTAAAAATGAAGGGGAAATAACTATGTGTGGTATTCCTATTGAAAATACAAAAGAAATTCGTAAAATGGTGGGATATTTACCCCAGGATTTTTCCATGTATCCTAATATGAAAGTATATGAAGCTATGGATTATTTGGGTGTACTTTCTGAAATACCAAAACAACAACGAAAAGAGATTATTTTATATTTCGCAAATGGGAATTACTACTTCTGAGGGTTAAAAAAAACTACTTTCTCCGCCACCTAAAATAGATATGAACACAGAGTATGCACCTTATGGAGAAAAGGAAGCTGCAATGTCAAAGGAAATGATGAAATAGTTGTGTCAAAACAATGCGGCAGTTTATACCTTACCTAGTTAGAATAATTTTAAATCTGGTAATTATTTTTATTTTAGTAGGCTCATTTACATTGATATTAAAGCATAAGGGCTGTGATTTTCCGCTTATAAAATACATGTTAGGTACTTTTTTGTCTGCTGTATTTTTAGGAAGTGTAGGGCTTTGCTCCTCGTCTATATCAGGCAGTACTATACTTGGTTATATGACTTCTATTAGCTATTTAATATTAAATATGGTCACAAAAAATAAGTATGTAGGTAATTTTTATGTATTATCTATGAAGAATGGCAGTTTTGATGAAAAATATTGGTTGCTTGGTGGTAGTATTGTTCTAGTTTTAATAGTAGTTATTGCTAAATGGTTAAAAAGAAAGTTAAGTTAAATATGTTGATAATAAAAATATATTCTTTGAAATTAAAGGATATATTTTTATTGTTATAATTTTCATATATTGAAAGCATATGTAATGTCGTATAAAATATATATTGTATGGTAGGGGGGATTACAATACAAAAGATTATATAACAGAAAATTTTAAAATAGGGAGGATGGAATGAAAAAGAGAAATAAGCCAATTAGTATTTGTGTGACATTTTTAATAATAATTTTACTAATAGGAAGTACGGTATATAAAAATAGTTCAGTTCATATTAGCTCAGATGTTTATTTATCAAATGAAGAAGAAACAGAAAGAAGTTTTGGATATCTGGGAAGTGGAATAGATACTGAAAACAACAAAAGCTTTGATTTTAATGAATTTACAGGTAAATGGTCTTTGATGGAATTTACTTCAGATAAAGACAATGAAATAATCATAAATGATGATACAAAGATTAATAAAGGTGAATTTTATATTGTAGTGCTAGACTCAGATTATAATATAATAACTAAAAAAGATGAATTTAAAGAAAAAAAAGATATAAGTTTTATTACACCTAAAAAGGGAAAATATATTATTAGAATTGTTGGAAAAAACGCAAGTGGCAAATTAAACATAAAAATACAAGAAAATAATAAGATAGAGTTTTCAAATAATGATTTTTTTAATGAATAATTAGATAATTATTTAACAATGATAAAGATTTTTATATAAAGACTTTTAGACAATTTTATAATTGTTTTAAAAAGTGAAAAGAAAATATTTTTTTTGCGAAAATTAAGAAAAATGCTGTACAAATCATATTTTTAGTGTTATATTTAATAATGTAAAAGTTAATAAAGAAAATAAGTTCTTCAGGGCAGGGTGAAATTCCCTACCGGCGGTAAAGCCCGCGAGCGGTTTATGTATATGAACTGCAGATTTGGTGAAGCTGATAGTTAATTATTTAGCAATTCCAAAGCCGACAGTAAAGTCTGGATGGGAGAAGAAGCAGAGAATGTATCTCTACTTATTTTAATGCAATGGTTATATTTATTTTGCTAATGTTTTATTATGCAATTTAAATTTAATAGCTATGGTATTTTATGCCCTGGATATTTTTATATTCAGGGCTTTTTGTGTTTTAAAATAAAGAAAAATTCTCCTAACTATTGCCCGAAGTAAAAAGGAGAGGATTGCTTGGATGAAAAATATATGGCAAGAGCTTTAGAACTTGCAAAACTGGGAACTGGATATACATCTCCAAATCCAATGGTAGGATGCGTCATTGTAAAAGAGGGACGTATCATAGGTGAAGGATGGCATATGAAATATGGTGACCTTCATGCAGAAAGAAATGCATTTTTAAATTCAAAAGAAGATACGAAAGGAGCAGAACTTTATGTAACTTTAGAACCTTGTTGTCATTATGGGAAAACATCACCTTGTACTGAAGCCATAATAGAACATGGGATAAGAAGGGTTATCATAGGTTGTACTGACACCAACCCTTTAGTTGGAGGAAAAGGAATTGAAATTTTAAGGGAGCATGGAATTGAGGTAACAATTGGGGTGCTTGAAGAAGAATGTAGAAAATTGAATGAAGTCTTTTTTCATTATATAGCTACTAGGAAACCTTTTGTCTCAATAAAATATGCAATGACTCTAGATGGTAAAATTGCATCTTATAGCAGAGACTCTAAATGGATAACTGGAGAAGAGGCAAGGGAAGATGTCCATTATTTAAGAAAAAAATATAAAGGAGTAATGGTAGGAATAGGCACAGTGCTATTAGATGATCCAATGTTAAATTGCAGAATAAAGAATGGAGTAAATCCTATTCGAATCATATGTGATTCAAATTTAAGAATTCCATTAGAAAGTAAAATTATAAAATCATCTCATGAGATTAAAACAATAATTGCCTTTTGCAGAGGAGATAAAGACAAGCAGTATGAACTGAAAAGAGCAGGAGTTACACTTATAGAATTTAATGAAGATGAAAAAATTGATTTAAAAAAACTTATGAAAATACTTGGTGATTATGGAGTAGATAGCATACTCCTTGAAGGTGGAGGAACATTGAATGAAGCTGCTCTGGAAGCAGGGATTGTAAAAAAAGCTTATGTTTATATTGCACCTAAAATAATAGGAGGAAAAGAAGCTGTTACACCAGTTGAAGGAAAAGGCATAGAACACATGAACAATGCTTTTCAATTAGAAAATACGTCAATGAGGAAAATTGGAGAAGATTTTTGTATAGAAGGATATCTGAGGAGTTGAAATTATGTTTACTGGAATTGTTGAAGAGATAGGAACTATAAAGTCAGTTAAACGAGGCAGCAAATCATCTGTTTTAACTATTGAATGTAAAGATGTTTTAGCAGATACAAAAATTGGAGATAGTATTGCAGTAAATGGTGTATGTCTTACTGTAACTGATATGAATAAAAATGGATTTATTGCAGATGTAATGGCTGAAACAATTAACAGGAGTACTCTTGGAGTTGTTAATACTGGTTCAAAAGTAAATTTAGAGAGGGCTATGGCTGCCAATGGAAGATTTGGAGGACATATGGTTTCTGGTCACATTGATGGCATAGGTTATATATCTAGTATAAAAAAAGATGATAATGCCATTTGGTATACCATTACTGCCGATGAAAGACAGCTTTGTTACATTGTAGAAAAGGGCTCCATTACAATAGATGGAATTAGTTTAACTGTTGCTGCGGTAGATGAATATGGATTTCAAGTATCTATTATTCCACATACCCAAAAAGAAACAATTTTATTCTATAAGAAAATTGGTGACAAGGTAAATTTAGAATGTGATATGGTGGGAAAATATATAGAAAAACTTTTAAATTCAAAAAAATCCAATGATGATAGTAAGATTACAGAAGAATTTTTAATAAAACATGGTTTTTAGGAGGAGTAATTATGAAAAAAATAAATAGAATAGAAGAAGCAATAGAAGATATTAGAAATGGGAAAATTGTGCTTGTTATAGATGATCCTGACAGGGAAAATGAAGGAGATTTAGTATGTGCAGCAGAATTTGCAACACAGGAAAATGTAAATTTTATGGCTACTTATGGAAAAGGACTAATCTGTATGCCAATGAGCAGAGAATTTACTAAAAAGCTTGGATTAGAGCAGATGGTAAATAATAATACAGACAATCATTCCACAGCATTTACTGTTTCTATTGACCATGTGGACACTACTACAGGAATTTCTGCTTATGAAAGATCAATTACTGCTATAAAGGCAGTAGAATATGGTGCTAAACCAGAAGATTTTAGACGCCCTGGACATATGTTTCCTCTAGAATCAAGAAAAGGCGGCGTACTTGAAAGAAGGGGACATACAGAAGCAACTGTTGATTTAGTAAGACTTGCAGGACTTAAAGAGTGTGGATTATGTTGTGAAATTATGAGAGAAGATGGAATGATGATGCGTACCACAGAACTTTTGGAATTTGCAAAAGTGCACAATTTAACAGTAATAACTATTGAGGATTTAGTATGCTATAAATTAAAAAATGAAAGTTTAATAAAAAATACTGCAAAAGCAAAACTTCCTACTAAATACGGTGAATTTACTATTTATGGTTATGAAAATACATTAAATGGAGAGGAACATATAGCATTAGTTATGGGACAGGTTGATGACGGTGAACCAGTTTTATGCCGAATTCACTCTGAATGTTTAACTGGGGATGTATTAGGCTCCTGCCGCTGTGATTGTGGAGAACAGCTTGATGCCGCTATGAAAGCTGTTGCAAAAGAAGGAAGAGGAATTATTCTTTATATGCGTCAAGAGGGAAGAGGAATAGGACTTATAAATAAATTAAAAGCATATGAACTTCAAGAACAGGGCTATGATACGGTAGAAGCTAATATCAAACTTGGTTTCCCAGAAGATTTAAGAGATTATAGAATTAGTGCTGAAATATTATATGATTTAGGAGTAACAGAACTTTTACTTTTAACTAACAATCCTAAAAAGATAAAAGGATTAGAGGATTATGGTATTACTATAAAAAAGCGTATTCCTATTCAAATTAGACCTAATAAAAATGATAAATTTTATCTTATGACTAAACAATTAAAGATGAAACACATGACAACTTATTAAAAGAATATTGGGTTAAAAAGAATTTTAAATAAAATAATTGGAGGAAAAGAAATGATAAAGTTAGAAGGAAATGTAGTAGGAAGTAATATAAAAGTAGGAATTGTAGCAGCAAGATTCAATGAGTTTATTGTGTCAAAATTAGTATCTGGAGCTCAAGATGGATTAATAAGACATGGAGTTGAGGATGATGACATTACCATTGCTTGGGTTCCAGGAGCCTTTGAAATCCCACTAGTAGCAGAAAAAATGGCATCATCAGGAAAATATGATACAGTTATTTGCCTTGGGTCAGTTATTAAAGGATCTACTACTCATTATGATTATGTATGTGCAGAAGTGTCAAAAGGAGTAGCATCTGTGGGACTATCCACAGGAGTTCCTACAATATTTGGAATACTTACAACAGATAATATTGAACAAGCAATTGAAAGAGCGGGAACTAAAGCTGGTAACAAAGGATATGATGCTGCATGCACGGCCATTGAAATGGTTAATTTAATTAGAAATATTTAGTTTATAGCAGTAAAAGGTTTTCCATTTTATATATTATTTCAAATAAATATAATTAAATTTTATGTGAATTTCAAGAAAACAGGGGAATAAATAAAATACTTCTATAATATAAATTAATGAAATATTATTATCTATAGAGGGATTTTATGAAGTATAAGTCATTATCAGCATCACAAAAATGGATTCTAAAAGGTATTCCCACTCTTTTCTTAATTGGTAGCTTTATGCACTTTTTTTATGATTTTAGTGGAAAAAACATAATAGTTGGTCTTATTTTTCCTGTGAATGAAAGTATTTGGGAACACTTGAAAATGATACTTTTACCTGTAATCTGTTGGTGGGGAATTTATTATCTAATAAAGGGTAAAAAACATAATATTGATAAAAATAAATGGTTTACTAGTGCTTTGATAGCTTTAGTGACATCTATTATAACAACTCCAATGCTATATTATTTTTATACTCAGGCATTTGGAGTTGAGGTATTAATTATGGATATTATTATATTATTTGTAAGTATTTTATTTGGTCAATTACTAGCATTTCATTTTTATAAGCATTCTAAAGGTATAAATGCATATATTCCTATATATATTTTTATATTTTTAATTTTAATTTTTATGATATTTACAGTTTATCCACCACATTTACCTATTTTTAGAGATGGTGTAACAGGTCAATATGGAATAATTAAATAAATAATATCTAAATCATAATATAACTAAGGGGAAACTCTTAGTTTTTTTAGTAGAGGTATAGAAAGTATATTATAAAAAATAAATTTAGAAAATATGAAAAAAGTACTTTATCTGTCGTAGTAATTATGATATAGTATAATTACTACGACAGATAAAGTACGTTAGACGTAGTAATTGCATAAGTTATATTTATTCAATTTTTTAAGGTGATGAATTAATACATCAAATTTCAAAGCAGTTATCTATAGCTATATAATAAAACAGATTAGGATGGCTATTGAATAGAAGGGAGAATAACATTTGATAAGTAGTGATGTCATAAGAGGTTATAACGATACAATCATTCTTTTCACACTCTTAGACAAAGAATCTTATGGATATGAGATATCTAAAACAATAAAGAAGCTCTCAGAAGAAAAGTATATCATTAAAGAAACAACGTTGTACTCTGCTTTTACAAGGCTTGAGAAGAATGGATATATAGAATCTTTTTATGGAGATGAAACGTTCGGAAAGAGGAGAACTTACTATAGAATTACTCCCAAAGGCCGTGATTACTATAGAGAAAAATGTGAAGAGTGGAAGATAATAAAAGAAGTAATGAGTAATTTTATTGAGGGAGATGAGTGATAATGGAGACTATTAAAAATTATTTAGATAATATTTTTGCAACATTACCTAAAAACGATGAAACTTTGAAGTTAAAAGAAGAGTTATTATATAATATGGAAGATAAATATAATGAACTTAAAGAAAATGGGAAGACAGAAAACGAAGCTATTGGTATTGTTATTTCAGAGTTTGGCAACATCGATGAGTTGTTAGAAGAATTCCATATAGAAAGTGTAGAAGATAATAATAATATTAGAACAATTTCTATAGAAGAAGCAGAGAATTTTATGATGGATAAAGAAAAGTATGGTATTATCACTGCTATTGGGGTACTTTTATGTATTTTAGCACCAGCAGCATTAGTTTTTATTGAAGAAATAATTTCAACTAACATGTTTAATTTTGGAGTTTATGGACAAATTTCTAATGTGATTGGTGTTGCGGTTTTATTAATTTTAATTGCAATTGCAGTTGGACTTTTCATCTATTCTGGTATTAATCTTGAAAAGTATAAATATTTAGAAGGTGATTTTAAGCTTCCTCATCATGTGAAAAATAAAATTGAAAAAAGAAAAGAAGAATTTGCGTCAACTTTTACTGGAAATAGTATAGCTGGTGTTGTAATTTGTGTATTATCACCTGTTGCATTAATTATTCTATCTTCTATAAAGGTAAATGACTATGATTTATCCAATTATGGAGTAGTTATATTATTAGTTATGGTAGCTATTGCTGTATTTATGTTTGTAAGAGTTGGTAGTGTAAAGGGAAGTTATAATATGCTTTTACAGGTTGAAGATTATTCTGAGAAGAGTAAAAAAAATAGTAAAGTTATTGGTGCTGTAGCAGCTGTTGTATGGCCTGTTGCCACTGCGATATTTTTAATCAGTGGATTAATGTTTGGAGCATGGAGTATTTGCTGGATTATATTTCCTATTACTGGGATACTTTTTGGAGCATTTAGTGGTGCATATAGTATAATGAAAGAAAATAGTAAGGAATAAATATATATTTTAAATAAGTATGATATTAATTAATCCTACAGTATTATTGAAGAATAAATCTTATATTTCCATGGCAATGAGATTTATTTAATGGAGAACAATTATTTTAAAGCTTGTTCTTATAAATTTGGAAGGGATGAGTGTGAGCTGTGATTGATGTAAAGCTTGAAACTTTTATAACTGTAGCTAATACAAAAAACTTTACAAAAGCTGCCAATATATTAAATATGACTCAGCCTGCAATATCTCATCATATAAAACTTTTAGAGGAGTATTACAATGTAAAGTTAATAGAGAAAAATTATAAAACTATGGAACTTACTAAAGCAGGAGAAATACTGTATGAATATGCTTTAGAAGTTGATAAAATAAGTAAACTGGTTAAAAATCAAATTGCAAATGAAGCCTCTTGTATAAAAAAATATAATGTAGGAGCTACGCTTACCATTGGAGGATATGTATTGCCACCTGTCATAGGAAGTTATAAAATCCATAATAAAAATACAGATATAATACTTCATGTAGAAAATACGGAAGGCATAATTCAAAAACTTTTTAGTGGAGAAATTGTTTTAGGAGTTGTTGAAGGCCCTTTTGACAGAACTAAGTTTTTTTATGAAAAGCTTAAAGATGATGAACTTGTATTTGCAATTTCAAAAAAATATCAATTATCTAGAAAAAGAAGTATAACTATTGAAGAAGTTCTTAGTGAAAAACTTATATTAAGAGAAAAAGGGTCCGGCACTAGAAAAGTTTTTGAAGATTATATATGTAAACAGGGATATGATTCTAAAAGAGTTGTTCCATATATGGAAATTGGTGATATAAACGCAATCATATCACTTGTAGAATCAGGATTAGGAGCTACAGTAATATCTTTTGAGACACTAAAAACTTCACTTATGAATAAAAAAATTAAGATAATACCAATTAAAAATTTATCTATAAAAAGAGAATTTAATTTTATATATTTAAAAAATTCTAGTACAGAATTTATAAAAGACTTTATTGAGTTTTGCAAAGTGGAATGTAATAAAGCTGAACTAAAGTAGAAACTACTTTAGTTCAGCTTTATTATTGAAAAAATTAATTGATTGGTATAAAAAAAATTTATTGCACTATAAATATTCTTAAGTTCAGTTTAGATAACAGTGGTTATATAATTAACATGTATTAATGAAGTGAAGGGGTGGGAAGAAAATGGCAATAAAAATTTCATTAGAAGAAAAGTCAAGATTAAAAGGTGAAGGATTTATACCTCAAAGAGATGGAGAGCACTTTGTTTGTAGGGTAATCACAGAAGATGGAAATTTAAATTCCAGTGAAACAAAAGCTCTTTCAAATATAGCAGAAAAATATGGAAAAGCATATATGAGCTATACCACAAGGCTTACAGTGGAGATACCATGGATAAGTTATGAAGATATTATTAATGTAAAAAAGGAATTAAAAGCAATTGGACTTGAAGCAGGAGGAACAGGAGCAAGAGTTAGACCAGTAGTTTCTTGCAAAGGAACAGTATGTGTATTTGGGATTTTAGATACACAAAAGTTTGCAAGAAAAATACATGAGAGATTCTATAAAGGATATTATAATGTGAGATTACCTCATAAGTTTAAGATAGGTATAGGGGGATGCCCAAATAACTGTATAAAGCCTGATTTAAATGATTTGGGGATGATGGGACAAAAAATTCCAGCCTATGAAAGAGAGTTGTGCAAAGGATGCAAAAACTGTTCTGTAGAAAATATCTGTAAAAGAGGAGCAGCTAAAATTATTGATGGCAAGATTCATATAGATAGGGAAAAATGCATTAATTGCGGATTGTGTATAAATAATTGCCATTTTAATTCAATAAAGTGTGAAAAAGAAGGGGTTAAATTATTTATAGGAGGCAAATGGGGGAGAACTCCAAGAAGAGGAGAAATGCTTGAAGGAATTTATTCTTACAATGAAACTATGAATATAATAGAAAAAACAATTTTGTATTATAGAGAGAAAGGTAATCCAAAGGAAAGATTTGGAGATATGGTAGCTAGGATTGGCTTTGAAGAAGTTTCAAAAGAAATACTTAAGGATGATATTCTTAAGAGAAAGGAAGAAATATTAAATTTAGATTGTTATATAAAATAAAGACGTTACTGTAGATAAACTGCTTTTTCTGAAGCGGAGCTTAATCGAATTGTTACACAACACCAATAATGATGCTAATGATAAAAAAGTGGAATTTAACTTCTGCCTATAAATTTTTAGAGGCAGGAGTTTTTTAATTTAAAAAGAATATGATTATAAGAAGTTTTTTGAAAATCTTAAAATGATAATTTTTGGAGAAAGTCTAGGAGGGGATGAGCCTTTAGTATGTCATTCTGCTTCTAGACCTTATGAGTTAAGAAAAAAATTGACTTGTAGAAGATTTAATAAGATTATCTGTAGGAATAGAAAGTCTTGAAGATTTAATACAAGACTTAGAAAATGCATTAAAGGAGAGTAAATAAGATGGTTAAAGTAGAAAGTTTTTTATTAAATCACACAAAGGTTAAAGCGCCTTTTGTAAGGAAATGTGGAACTCAACAAGGCGAAAAAGGGGATACAATTTCAAAGTTTGATTTGAGATTTTTACAACCTAATGAAGAAGAAATGCCAACAGCAGCAGTTCATACTTTAGAACATCTATTAGCAGGTTATATGAGAGAAAAGATGGATAATATAATTGATATTTCCCCAATGGGATGCAGAACAGGATTTTATATGATAGCTTGGGGAGAAGTTGAAGCGGATACTGTTATTGAAGCATTAAATTATGCTTTAAATAAGATTATAGAAACAAAAGAAGTCCCTGCAACTAATGCAGTTCAATGTGGAAATTATAGAGATCATTCGTTATTTTCAGCACAGGAATATGCAAAACATGTTTTAAATAAGGGAATAAGTAGTGAAATATTTAAATAGTGTTAAAGAACTTATAGGTAATACACTTATTGTAAAACTTAACAATTTAAATATTAAGCATGATGTAGTTAATAAAACATCTGTGTGCTTTAAGAGAACAATTACTGTAAACAGAGTACACAGATTGGATTTTTAAAATTTAAATGTATAATGATAAATAGTTATCATTATACATTTAAGAAATGAATTATTTAATTTAGTATGGGGGTGTAAAACATGTATATGACTTCATTTATTTATTCTTTACCAAATGACTTAAGAGTAAAATATTATGAATCTATTTTAAAGAATGGGGAGACTTGCGATGATATTTGGAATGAAATAGTTTTATATCTTGAAAAAAGCTTTAAGACAATTGACAATGTAGAAGAAGAGATGGAAAAAATATTGAAGGATATTGATGACAATGACAAAAATCAGCTATTAAATTTAATTTACAAAAATAACAAACATTTATATGAGGAATTATCTGAATATTTATATAATTTTGAGGAAATTGTTAATATAAATCAAGAACTAGTAAAAAAGGTTCTTGAAAATTATAATACTGAAGAAATTTATAAAGCTACAAAGGCGGTTTCGCCAAATACTAAAGAATTTATTAATTCATTAATGAAAGAAAGAGATTTTACAAGCGCTAAAGATAGTGTAGGAAATGTTCCGATTTCTGAAATAATGGATATACATTCTAGAATAATTAAAGATATTAATAATATTAGATGTGGTAATAAATAATTAAAATTTTATTGGTAATCAAGAAAATATTTATAAGAATGAAGTTTTATAGTAGATAATAAAAAGCCAAGAAATAAGTAGTATTTCTTGGCTTTTTAATAAGTTTTATAGAATACCCAAGATATATACGTTAGCTTTTAAAGTAGCTTCTCTATAAGTATAATAAATATGATATTATAACATATATTAAGGGTATGGTTAAAATATTTAATTAGGGAGAATTAGTATGAATGAAATTTTAAAAACTATAAGAAATAGGAGAAGTACTAGAAGTTTTTTGCCAGAACAAATTAAAGAATCAGAACTAAATGCTATATTAGAAGCTGGGATTTATGCACCTAGTGCCACAAATAAGCAGCCCTGGTATTTTACAGTAGTACAAAATAAAGATTTAATAGATAGGTTAAATTACAGCTTTAAAGAGTTTGCTAAAAAATCAGATAATGCTTATATTAGAAAATTTGGAAATAATGACAAATTTCATGTATTCTATAATTCACCAACAGTAATTTTAGTTTCTGGAGAAATAAGTAATAAATATGCTTCAATTGACTGCGCAGCAGCAGTAGAAAATATGTTAATAGCTACAGAGTCTTTAGGAATGGGCTCTTGTTGGATTGGACTTATTGAATATTTATTAAATAGTGAAGATGGAAAAGAGTTTGTTGATGAACTTAAAATACCAGAGGGATTTAGACAAATACATGCAATAGCACTTGGATATAAGAATAACAATTTAGTAAATACACCTGAGAGAAGAGAAAATACTATTACTTATATAAAATAGAACATAAAAATAAGATTGATTTATATCACCATAAATCAATCTTATTGCTTTAAAAATCTTGTTGCTATATATAAAATAGAGATAATATAATTTATGTTTATACCATCTCCTTTTGTTATCATAATGTACATTTATATAGATGATACTGACATTTAGTGGTAAAATTATATTATGATATGGATTTTAACAATAATACAGTGTTATATACCTAGTTAGAATTATTCTTATATTAAATATGAAGGCAGTGGATATGATGAGTAAGTTTTTAAAATATGTTACAAGTAAAAATAAGAAACATTCAATAATATGTATTTATCTATCATTATTGATTTGCATATTTTTTACATTAACTTTATCTTCCTGTACAGTAAAGCAGTTAGAAGGAGATATTATAGAAGCATATATTACTATTATTCATGATATTTATCCACCAAAAGATGATGATTTAAAGATAATTGCTTTAGATTTAGAAGAAGCTATAAATCTTAGTGAAAAGGATAAGAAGATACTATTAGAGCAGCTGTCAAAAGATTACTCAAGTGAAATAATGCTAAAGAACAGAAAACAATTAAAAGAAGAGGGGTCTGTAAATGAAGAAGGATTTAAAGATGGAGTTTTAATCAGGATTGATGAAGTAAAAAATAAACTAAATGGTAAGGGATTTAAATATTCTATTTCTAGATGGCATAGTCCAAAAGGAGCCAATGGGTATAATAGTACAATTTTATATGAAAATAATGCATGGAATATTAAGAAAGGGAATTTGTGGGAGACATAATATATTGTATTAGTTAATAAAATAAAGTGGAATAAAAAATAAGCTGCTCTTTAAAAATGTAGAGCAGTTTATTTTTATTAGGTAAATTATTGAAGGTTACCGCCTTCAATAATTACTTCTTTAGGATCAATTTCTTTTCCATAAGCAGGAAGTAAAGTTTTATCATAAGCTTTTTGCATAAAGTTTTCTTTACCAAGCTTTGTTAATTCATCATTAATCCAATTAAGAAGTTCTGTATTACCTTTTTTTACAGCAGGTGCAATTGTATCTTGATTTCCAAGACTAGTAATTCCTGTTGTATAGCCTTTGTTTTCTTTTGCCCAAGAAAATAATAATGTATTATCATGAGCAAGTGCAGCACCACGACCATCTTTTAAAGCTTGAAATGCCTCAGTATTTTGTTCATATTTTAATAATTCAATGTCTGGGTAATTTTTTGTGAAATATGCTTCAGCAGTTGTACCTTTATTTACAATAAGTTTTTTACCCTTTAATTGGTCTACATTAGTTATAGGTGCTCCATCAGGAGAAACAACACCTAGTGATACTTTCATGTAAGGATTAGCAAAATCAACTTTTTCTTTTCTTTCATCAGTTACAGTAAAGTTAGCAAGAAGAATATCAACCTTATTAGATTCAAGATATTCAACTCTGCTTGCAGCTTCAACTAATACAAAATCAACTTTATTTTCATCACCAAGTAAATCTTTTGCAAATTGTTTTGCAATGTACACATCAAAACCTTGATTTTTTCCATTAGAATCTACATAACCAAAAGGTGGTTTGTCACTAAATACACCAATTCTGACTTTGTCATTTTTCTTAATTTGCTCAATTCCAGTTGCAGTATTAGAGTTTGAGCAACCAGCTAATATACCCATTACAAGAATAAGAGTAGATAATATGTATAATATTTTATTAGATTTTTTCATTATAAAGCACCTCTTTCAAAATTAAATATA
Source organism: Clostridium faecium (assembly GCF_014836835.1). Taxonomy (GTDB): domain Bacteria; phylum Bacillota; class Clostridia; order Clostridiales; family Clostridiaceae; genus Clostridium_J; species Clostridium_J faecium. The sequence continues at coordinate 29,727 of NZ_JACSQB010000099.1, forward strand.
TTTAAGAATCCTTTTGCACGTTCTGTTTTAGGATTATTAAAGAATTCTTCTGCAGTGGATTCTTCTGTAATTTTTCCTTTATCGATAAATATAATTCGATTAGCTACAGCTTTTGCAAACTCCATTTCATGGGTAACGATAATCATTGTCATGCCTTCTTCAGCAAGTTCTAGCATGACATCAAGTATCTCGCGAACCATTTCTGGATCTAATGATGCAGTTACTTCATCAAATAGCATGATTTCTGGATTCATACAAAGAGATCTTACAATAGCTATTCTTTGTCTTTGTCCCCCTGAAAGTTGTCTTGGATACGCATCTTTTTTATCTAACAATCCAACTCTTTCTAATAATTTTAATGCCTGATTAGTTACTTGAGACTTGTCCCTTTTTTGAACCTTTAATGGACCAAGCAAAATATTTTCCATTATAGTCATATGAGGGAATAATTCGTAGTTTTGAAAAACCATTCCGATTTTTTCCCTAATTAAATTCCATTTAGTATTATCTTTATTAATTATTTCACCATCTAATTTGATTTCTCCCGACTGAATTTTTTCTAATCCATTAATACATCTTAATAGAGTACTTTTACCACAGCCAGATGGTCCTAAAATCACAATAACTTCCCCTTTATTCACATTAAAAGAAATATCAGATAAAGCTTTTGTGCCATCATAGTGTTTATTCAAATTTTGTATTTCTAATAATTTATTTTTAGATGTCATTAAATCACCTCCTTAGCCTTGCCATTTTTTCTCTAATTTTTTTGAGAAAAGAGAGATAGGATAGCAAATTATAAAATATAAAAAGAATATAAATCCATAAACCCAAAATGATGCTGATGGATTTTTAATAATTGATGCTTCTATTATTTGCTGACCTACTTTTAGGACTTCAACAACTCCAATAAGCACCACTAAAGATGTTGTCTTTATCATACGAGTAGCAAGATTGATAGCCGCAGGAATTAGACGACGAAGTGCTTGTGGAATAATAATATAAAAGTAAATTTGAGCATCAGTAAGCCCAATTGCTTTACCACTTTCTTTTTGGTGTTTTGGAAGTGAGGTAATGGCTCCACGTACAATATCAGCCATCTCAGCACTTCCCCATAGGGTAAACACAAGTATAGAAACAAGCTCACCATCTAAATGAATATTTAATGCTTTGGTAAGCCCAAAGTAAAAAATAAATAGCCATACCAGTATAGGAATAATTCTCACTGCTTCTAGATAAATTCTTAGTATAAATCTTATGAGCTTATTATTAGAAGTCATAAGAACACCTAAAACAACCCCTAATATAGATGAAATAAGTATAGAAATAATTGCAATTCGTGCAGTTACTAATAATCCTCCTAAAAATCTAGATAAGTTTGCTCCTTGAAAAACAACATTAATTCCCAAGTTCTGCATAACGTACTCTCCTTTCAATTAATGTAAGCAGGAGTGAGAGTGGTAACAGAATAATTAAATAAGCAACTACTAGCATAACTAGGGCTTCTGTGGTTTTATAGTACATTCCTATTAAATCTTTAGTTACAAACATTAAATCTGCAAGGGCAACAGCGCTTACAATTGACGTTTCTTTTAATATAAAAATTCCATTAGCACCTAATGCTGGTATTGCAACTGTAAATGCTTGAGGCAGTATTACATATCTAATTAATTGAGAGTTTGTAAGTCCAATACTAAGTCCAGATTCAATTTGAGTGTTGCTTACTGACTCAAACCCACTGCGAAATGCTTCAGCCATATAACTTCCACCTAGAAAGGCAAGACTTATTACAGCACAGGTATAGGCTTCAAGTTTTATACCCATCTTAGGTAATCCGTAATAAAGAAAGAACAATTGGATTAAAAGTGGAGTATTTCTTGATAGTTCAATATAACAATTAACAATATTTTTTAAAATTTTTATTTTATAATACATAATTAAACTACATATAAATCCTATAAATAGGGATAATATAATACCCCAAAAAGCTAAAGTTAGAGTAAGGTTCATAGCTTTTATATAAAGGGGAATGTTTTTTACAATAAAGTCAATATCCATGTAACTCACTTCCTAAAAAATATAAAATATACTAAACATATATGTTTTATATGATACAAATTTTAGCCTTGTATAAGTAAAAAGTCAATAGATTTTTTTAAAAAAATTAAAACATATAGGTTTAGTATGATATTGACTTTGGGATTATTTATATGTAACATATAAGATAATATTAAAGAACTATGAAATGGGTGAATAGAGTGAGAATATCAGCAAAAGGACGATATGGATTAGCTGCAGTTATTTATATGGCAAAGTTTCATCAAAATGGAGAGTATATTACGATTTTAAAGATATCAGAAGCTCTTGGAATATCAAAAATTTATTTAGAACAGACATTTTCTTTGTTAAAAAGAGCAGAGATAGTTACATCCATTAAAGGTGCCCAAGGTGGATATAGATTGGCACGAATGCCTATAGATATAACTGTATTTGAAGTTTTATCAGCTATAGAAACTTCACTATTTGAAAAAACAGAAGAAACTGTTGAAAATAAAGTTCCAACTTTGGAATCAGTTATGAGGTCCTTCGTTTTTGAACCTCTTGATAATGAAATTGAAACAAGTTTAAAGAAAACTACATTATATGATTTAGCAAATGAATATGAAAAGCAAAGTGCAAATAATAACTTTATGTTTTTTATTTAATTGTATTGATATGATTATTTCATTTGCTCATAAATAAAAAATGGATGTTTCAGAATTAGCTTAAAAAGTTAATTCTGAAACATCCATTTTTGTATTTTTAATATCTATTCCAATAGACTTATTGTCGAAGGATAAACAACTAGTCATATGAATAAGAAAGGTTAAAATTAATTTCTGACTTTTCTTTTATATGCAGCTTTCCATAAGAATTTTTATATAGTTTTATACAATTAATATTGAAGTTAAATTCTTTATAAAACAATGTTGATAAAAGTATTTCTCTAAGTGTTAGTCTATATTTTTTGATTTGCAAACTTATTAATTTCTTATTTTCATAAGGAAATCTTGATAATAGCTTATTTAAAGTTTTTTGAAGAAGAAAAAAGTCTAATTATATAAATTTCCATAAATATACATTTAATTAATTATTTATAAATACATTTTACAATAAATTTACAATATTTAAATGTAAATAATAAGATATTTTAACAAAAAAAGAAGGAAATATAAAAAAAAGAAGAAGAATAATATTATTTATTAGATTTTAAAAGTTATTTCTAATAAAATATACAAAAAATTCTGGATATAAAATTAGGTTCAGATATTTAGGGTGATTTAGAGCTAATAAAATAATTTATTTTTAAAAGAAAGGGGGAATATATATGAAACTTATAAATACACCAGTAACATTAGAACAAGAATTAAATAAAGAAACGCAACTTATAGAAGGTAAGGAAAAATCTAACTGCTGCTAATTAATTTATATAGAGGTGTATTTAAATAATATATATTTTAAATCTGAACAAATGGAGAGAAAATTATTCTAGATAAAGTTGTAGTTACTGGAATAGGTGTTATTTGCCCTTGTGGAAATGATGTGAATGAATATAAAAATTCTTTGCAAAATGGTTCTAGTGGTATAAGCGTAATAAAGAAATATGACACAAATCAAGAGAAAATAAAAATACTGCAGTTATATTAGATAAATATTAAATTACTGTTAACTTATAAGGAGATTTTAGATGCTTGAATATAAGAATATAACTAAATATTTTAATGATAAACTTATTGTAGATAATTTAAATTTAAAAATTGAAACTGGAACTGTGCTAGGATTTATTGGTCCTAATGGAGCAGGAAAAACTACTACTATTAAAATGGGATGTGGTTTAGTAAATAGTACTACTGGAGAAATATATGCATTTGGAAAATCAATAAAAGAAAATAGAAAAGAATATATTAAAAATATCGGTGCAGTTTTAGAAGGAAATAGAAATATTTATTGGAAACTAACTCCTAAAGAAAATTTGGAATATTTTTCATTGATAAGAGGAAAGTGGAATAAAAATATCCGAAAAAATATAGAACATTTGTTAGAATTATTTGATTTAACAGATAAAGCAAATTGTGAATGTGGGAAATTATCCCGTGGAATGCAACAAAAAGTAGCAATTTGTTGTAGTTTAATATCAGATCATAAAATACTTTTTTTAGATGAACCTACTTTAGGACTAGATGTACAATCAATATTGTCAATGGAAAATGCAATTAAGAAACTTTCAACTAAAGATAAGATAATAATAATTACTTCTCATGATTTTAATTTTATAACAAATACATGTAATAAAGTAGCTATAATGGATAAAGGAAATATTGTTTTAGAAGAAGAGGTATCATTTTTAAAAAATTATACTAAAGAAGATTTTTATAAAATTAATATAAATGGAAATTTGTTAGAAATTGAAAATATTTTTGATGAATTTGAAAATATCAAATTATCAGCAGAAATAAATGGTGATATTTTAATAGAAGCAATTATAGAAAATAATGATCAATTATTCTTTGGATTAAATACATTGAAAG
>NZ_JACSQB010000021.1 GCF_014836835.1 Clostridium faecium
TAATTATATAGATATACCTCTCTAAATTTAATCTGTATACTTAAGAATTTGTATTAACAATTTGCCTTAGCTTATATTTATATAATTGAGAATTGACCATTGACAGTGGACAATTCTAGATTTTCCAACCCTGGGGTTTATACCAAAGTTATAGAAAAGTTATAGATTTAAAATAATATTAGAGTAATCATAAAATTTTAATTTAAAACTAATTTTATTTAACCCCCTTGGGTGGTAAAAAATTAACAGTATGAAATTTAAATTTCTCAGATGTAGTTAAGAAGAAAAGTGTATTCTAATAAATTTACATACTAAAATATTATAAAAGGGTGGTAACAGTGATATGAAAAAACTTTTTCAAATGTTCCTTATTTTTTTCAAGATTGGCAGTTTCACTTTTGGTGGTGGATATGCAATGATTCCTCTAATTGAAAAAGAAGTAGTAGATAAATATAATTGGCTTACTAAAGAAGAATTTTTAGACATAATTATTATTTCTCAAACCTTTCCTGGTGCTTTAGCAATAAATATTTGTACCTTTATAGGTTATAAAATCAATGGAATACTTGGTGGAGTTCTAGGTTTACTTGGTGTAGCATTACCTTCTTTCTTCATAATAATTTTAATTGCAATGTTCTTTGGCAAATTTAGAACCATTTATATTATAGAACTTATATTTAAAGGCATTAATGCTGCAGTACCTCTATTAGTTTTAATAGCAGTAGTAAGTCTTAGTAAATCAATTAATAAAACTTATACAAATATTATTATAATAATTTTAACAATTTTTTTAGTCACTATGTTTAATGTAAGCCCTGTAATAATTATATTGATATCAGCTATTTATGGTATCATCACAAATAGAAAGAAGGTGTAACCTTTGCATATACTTTTAAAATTATATTTAGTATTTTTAAAAATTGGTACTTTTGGCTTTGGTGGCGGGTATGCAATGTTATCCTTAATTGAAAAAGAAATAGTAACAAATAATAATTGGATTAGTTATAATGAATTTGTAGATATAATTGGAATTTCTCAAATGACACCAGGTCCAATAGCTATAAATTCTGCAACTTTTGTAGGGTATAGAGTTTATGGAGTTTTTGGAAGCATAGTTGCCACCTTAGGTGTTATAACTACTTCCTTCCTTTTAGTAACACTAGCTTATTTTTTCTTTCAAAAATTTAGAGAATCAGACATATTGACCTCTGCTCTTTTAGGCATGAGACCTGCACTTATAGGTTTAATAATCTCTGTATTCTTATCCCTTGCACGTACCTCCTACATAGATTTTAAAAGTGTAATTATAGCCATTATAATTGGATTGATGTTAATAAAAACTAAAATTCATCCAATACTAATAATAATTATTTCAGGAATTTTAGGAATAATTTTTTACGGTTTATAATCTTTTCAATATATTTTGTTTACCAATATAAGATTGCAGTAATTATGGCGAACACTGTTAGCTACTACAGTATCAATTTAAGAGATATATTCTAAAGAGAAACTATATAAAATCAATAATTTTAGCTTTAATATTAAAAAATATAACAATAATACAAAAATAAAATTTTAAAAAATATATTTTTCACTAGCAATACAATTGCTAGTTTTTTTTGTGAAGTAAGTTATCTTCTACCTTTTAAGAAATCAATTTAAATAAAATTGTTAATTATCTATTTGCAGTTATTAAAATATCTATAGATATAGGTTATAAAAATAAGTTATTTCAAATAAATTACATTAACTATATTTTTTTCAAATATATATTGTATTAAAAACCATATTATGTTATAATATTAACCATAATAACAGTTACTTATTTCACTATAAATGTTATATAATAATTTATATCTATTTTGTTGATAATATATTTTAGAGGTGATTTTTTATGTGGTTTAGCAAAAGTTCAGAAGAATTATTAAAAGAATTTAGCACCAATAGTGTTACTGGTCTCACATCTAGTGAAGTGGAAGAAAAGAAAAAAAAGTATGGGCTAAATAAATTTGCAACAAAAAAGCCTAAGACTAAAATTCAAATGTTTTTTTCTCAACTTCAAGATATATTAATTTATATATTAATTGTTGCTGGTATACTTTCTGCCGTTGTAGGAGAAGTAAGTGATACTATAATAATTGGAATTGTAATATTGATTAATGCAATAGTTGGAATGATTCAAGAAGCTAAAGCTGAAAAAGCCTTGGATGCACTAAAGCAGCTTTCTACTCCTAAAGCCATAGTTAAAAGAAATAGTGAACTTAAAGAAATACCTTCTGAAGAAGTTGTTCCTGGTGATATAGTAATTATAGATGCTGGAAGATATATTCCCTGCGATTTAAGATTAATTGAAAGTGCAAATCTTAAAATTGAAGAATCTGCTCTTACTGGAGAATCTGTACCTGTTGATAAAGATGCAAATATATTAATAACTAGTGATGATATTTCTCTAGGAGATCAAAAAAATATGGCATTTATGTCTACCTTAGCTACTTATGGAAGAGGAATAGGTTTAGCTGTTGCCACAGGAATGAATACGGAAATTGGTAAAATAGCAAAAATGCTTGATGAAAGCGAAAATGAACAAACTCCACTTCAAAAGAAACTTGAAGAATTAGGAAAAATTTTAGGATTTGCAGCTATAGGCATATGTATACTTATGTTTATAATAGGTTTATTTCAAGGAAGAGATAGACTAGAAATGTTTATTACTTCTATAAGTTTGGCAGTAGCAGCAATCCCTGAAGGGCTTCCTGCTATAGTTACAATAGTGCTTGCTATTGGAGTTCAAAAAATGATAAAGCAAAATGCTATAATTAGAAAACTTCCAGCAGTAGAAACCTTAGGATCAGTAAATATAATTTGTTCAGATAAAACTGGTACTTTAACTCAAAACAAAATGACTGTAGTAAAGTTTTATTCTGACAATACTATAGATAACATAGATAAATTAAATGTAAATAATCCTATACACAAATTGTTAATAGAAAACATGGTGCTTTGTAATGATGCTACAGCTAAAGAAAATTCAAAAACTGGTGACCCAACTGAGATAGCATTATTAGAAGCTGGAAATATGTTCAATATTTATAAAGAAGAGCTGGAATCTGCTCATAAAAGAATAGATGAGATTCCTTTCGATTCTGATAGAAAACTAATGACCACAGTAAACAAATATAATAATGAATATTATGTTATGACCAAGGGCGCTACAGACAATTTATTAAATATTTGCAGTAATGCTTATATAAACAATGAAATAATACCTTTAACTGACGAATTAAAAAACAGTTTTTTAAAAGCAGCATATGACATGTCTGATGATGCTTTAAGAGTCCTAGGTTGTGCTTATAAAGCTATTCCTTCAGCTAATATTGAAATTGACAATTTAGAAAATAATTTAACCTTTATAGGTTTAGTTGGGATGATTGATCCTCCTAGACTTGAAGTTAAGGATTCTATTGCTCTATGCAAAAAATCTGGAATAAAAACTATAATGATTACTGGTGACCATAAAAATACCGCTTTTGCTATAGCAAAGGAGTTAGAAATTGCAAATAATATTGATGAAGTTATTTCAGGTGCTGACCTTGATAAATTATCTGATGAAGAATTATCCAGCAAAATAGACAACTTACGAGTATTTGCAAGAGTTTCTCCTGAACATAAAGTTAAAATTGTTAAAGCCTTTAAATCAAAAGGAAATATAGTATCTATGACTGGTGATGGTGTTAATGATGCTCCTTCATTAAAGGCTGCAGACATAGGAGTTTCAATGGGTATTACAGGAACGGATGTAGCTAAAGGTGCTTCTGATATGATATTAACAGATGATAATTTTTCTACTATAGTTTCTGCTATTAAAGAAGGTAGAAATATATTTAATAATATAAAAAAATCTGTGGTATTTCTTATTTCTTGTAATACAGGTGAAATTGTTTCTTTATTTCTTGCTATACTTTTAGGATGGGCAGCTCCACTTAATGCAACTCATATATTATGGGTCAATTTAATCACAGATACTTTTCCTGCTCTCGCATTAGGTATGGACCCAGGCGATAAAGATGTAATGAATAAAAAGCCTCGTAATCCTAAGTCAAGTATATTTAAAGGCTCAGTTACAAGCTTAGTGACTAATGGTATACTTATAGGTGCTTTAACATTAATTGCTTTTGTATATGGTGCTAAAACTTATGGTGGTGCAGATGTTTCATTGTTAGCTATGCCTAAAAAGGTTTTAACTCATGCTCAAACTTTAGCTTTTACAGTGTTAAGCGGAGCTCAATTAATTCACTCATTAAATATGAGAAATGATACTAAATCCATATTCCAAATAGGACTATTTTCAAATATGTATTTAATTGGAGCTATAATACTAGGATTTTTACTTCAATTATTAGTAATATCCATTACTCCAATAGCAAATTTATTTGGAGTATATAAACTTACAATTAGTGATTGGGAATTCGTATTCATGCTAAGCATAATTCCATTAATATTTAACGAATTTGCTAAACTAATAAAAAGATTAAGAATTAAATCTAATAAGGAGGCCTAAAATTTAGGCTTCCTTTTAATTATATGGAGATCACCTGACCAGAACATAAATAATTAATCTGGTCATGTAATATTTCCTTTAATTGTTCATATGCTTTTTCCCCAGTACAATGACATGTATAATATATTGATTTCTTACTACCTAAATATTTTCCAATATCATTTATCAATTCTACATTTACATATTTACTAAATATGGGATTAAACAAATGAAAACCTCCAATAACAAAATCTATACTTTTCTCAGTAATATCTTCAGCCTCTTCTAATATATTGACTATTCCACGATGAGCACAGCCTGCAAAAAGATAGCTCTTATTATCAGACGTAATTATAAGGTTTTGCTCATGATTAAATTTATCATTAACAAATAAATTCCCTTCTTTTACATATAAATTTTTATTTGATGTTGGTATCATCTTATTTGAGCTTATTTTGCTAAAAATAATAAGTTCACCATCTATTTTATAAAAATCATCAACTAAGATAATTCTATCACTTTCTCTTAGCGTTCTATCTAAACCTATATAATATTTAAACACTCCTAAAACATTGCTATAGTACTTATCAAAAGCATTTTTATGAATATAAATTTTTGCCTTATCATTTACTTTTAAAAATTCTTTTAACCCTCCACCATGATCTTTATGTCCATGTGATATTACAACAATATCTACTTCTGAAATATCTATATTTAATTTTATAGCATTTTTTATAAATAAATTATTAGGTCCAACATCAAATAATATATTATACTTTTCAGTCTTTATGTGTATACATAATCCATGTTTGCTATCATATTGTGAAGATAGTGCCTTGTTTTCTAATAATGCTGTAACCTTCATATTTTATCTCCTATTTATATTAAAATTCTTTATAGTATTATATTTTATCTATATATGGACTATAACAATTAATTCTTATAATATTGCTTCTTATAAAAATTCTATCTAAAAATCTGTTAGTAAAATTAATCTTTATCTTATTTTAAATTCCTTATTATTAAAATCCACCTGCTCCACCGCCGCTGCATCCACCGCCGCCGCCAGTTGAGCTGCCTCCATTATAGCTTGTTGTAGTTGAAAAAGCACCATAAGAACCATAATACATAAATGAATTTGTAGTTGTAAAATTATCGAAATTAAGATAGTCTATAAGCCACTTATTAGTAGCATAAATTGGTGAAGTTAGTGCAAAGTTTCTGAAATCTTCAAGTTTTTTTCTACTAACATTTAGAGTAATCATATAAGGTAAATATTCATCTAAAGGATACATCATAGCCATTGAATTTAAATTTTTATTTTCAAAGTTTGATTTTACTTTTTGCCATTTGATTTTTTCACTATATCCATAATCACTTAATCTCATTATTAAAGCTATTCCTAAAACAAATATAACTATGGTCATTATAAGTGGCAATATAGCCATAATATTTCCATTAACTAATGATATGATTGACATAATAATAGCTATTATAGAGAAAATTATATATAACGCTCCATAGCCTCTATTCTTTTCATCAAAATAATTTTTGCTTTCAGCTAAATCATCTACTTTCTTTATCCATTTTTCATATCCTTCTGAAAAATTAATACTTTTTTCCTTATCTTTAGCCATTTTCTCCATTTCCTTTAGAGTTATTTCATTATTATAATCACTTATGTCTAGGAGCCAATCTAATAAATACTGTTCATGAGATAAAAGATTTCCATAGGGTTTATTTAAAATTCTTATATTATAATCTTCATTTTTTTCAAATGTATTATCCTCTATTGCTATAAAACCTCTTCTACTTAAATCTAATAATGTAGTTATAAACTCTGTAGTAGTAACAGCTCTATTATAAAATCTTGCCAACACAGCAGGACTACATTCTTCTGGTAACTCATTAAACATATGGTTTTTTATAACTCTTTTTGTAATTTTCTTATAAAAAACAATTAGTAGTAATCCTACAATTAAAAATACATAGCCTAAAGAATCAATAAATCTTTTAATCTTTTTGTTAGTTTCTAATTTCTTTTCATAGTTTACTCTTTTATTTTCTTCTTTTTCTATTATTTCTGCTAATCCATCTTTGTTTACAGTTTTAGCAGAGCTTATTAGCAGTTCTTTTGGGAATAATACCCTACCAGTAAGATACATATTTTCTTTAATATTCATGGCTTCAAATATTATTTTATCATTTTCAACTTTAACTTCTGGAAATCCCTTTCCTGTATCAAAAAATCCATTAATATCGCTCTGTGATACCTTTTTAGGAAGTATTATTACTCCATTAAAGTTATCTATCTCACTTGTATATCCTTTATCCCAAAAATTATAATATAGTTCTCCAACATCATTATATAATGTGGTTACATCACTCAATGTATAACTAAGCTTAATTTTTCTCTTTACATTTTTAGATGGAATATATAGTTTAATCCTAAATAAATTTTTATTTTCCTCTTCTATTTCATAAAGAAAACTATCTCCATCCTTAGCCTTTTCACTATATTTAAATTCTTTTTCTTTCCCATCTTCTACAAGAAAAACTTTTAAATCCTTAATTCCATTTGTGCCTTTTGCAGAAATATCCTTAAAAGCACCATTAAAATTTCCTTGAAAATCCATAGTTAATACTTCTTCAACCTTTAATGAACCATTTTCTAAAATATTAACTGTAGAATGTAAGTCTCTAATTTTTACCTCTTTTTCATTTGCATAAGCAATTATAGAGGTTGAAATCATAAGTATTATCAATAATCCAAATACTTTAAACAAATTCTTATTTAATTTTTTGCAATTCATTTCTTCTTGTCACCTCAACTAAAATTTGTATATCTATAAAAATAATTTCAATAAATTATTTATAATTCCTTTTTTTATAATTATAAATGATTTTTAAGTATATTAAAAACAAAAATCATCATGCCATTCATGATGATTTTTCTTATCTATATTAGCTTTGTTCCATTTTCATCTTGTATTATTAAGCTTCTTTTCATAAGTCCGCCTAAAGCCCTTTTAAAAGCATTTTTGCTTGTATTAAAAGTGCTTTTTATTTCCTCTGGTGATGATTTGTCATTTAACTTCATGGAACCATTATTTTGCTTTAAATAATTTAATATAGTAGTTTCTAAATCTTCTTTTTCTACTAGCCTGCTTTTTCTTGAAGTTACGCCAACTTGACCTTCTTCATAGTATCTTTTAACCCTAACCTTAATGATTTCTCCTGGTTTAAGGTCTTTATAATACTCATTTTTAAGTATTACGCCCCTATAAATATTTTCTAGTGCTATCATAGCTGTTCCATTAGTCTGGAATCCATATATAGTTCCTTCAACTTCTTCTCCTATATTATAGCTATTAGTATCATGAAGGTATTTGTCTATATTAGTAGTAGCAGCTAAACGATTAGTTTTATCTAAGTATAAATAAAATAAGTATTTTTTTCCTATCTCTAATTTATATTTAATTTCTTTAAAAGGAACTAATACATCTCTTTCAAGTCCTATACTTATAAAAGCACCTATTTTACTATTATCCACCACTTCTAAATAAGCAATTTCCCCTACCTTAGCTAAAGGAGTCTTTTTTGTTGCAATCATTCTATCTTGAGAATCTCTATATATAAATACCTCTACTTCATCACCAACATCAAGTTTTTCTCCTAATGCACTTTTTATAGGTAATAAGATATCATCAGACGTATTGCTGGTTTTTCCATCTAAATAATATCCAAATTCTGCTATTCTTACAACTTTTAGTTTGTTTATTTCTCCAATTTTTACCATATGTTATCTCCTAATTCTTTAAAAAATTTTTCCAATCCACATATTCATTTAATTTATCTACAAATTTAATCAAGTACTTTTCCTCTAATTCAGTGAATCTATTAAATATTGGGCTGTCTATATCAAGAACTCCATAAACTATCTCATCTTTGATTATAGGAATTACAATTTCTGAATTAGAAGCAGAGTCACAAGCTATATGTCCTTGAAACTCATGAACATTTTCTACTCTTTTTATTTCTTTATTTTTCACTGCTGTACCACAAACACCTTTTCCAATAGCTATCCTATTACAGGCAGGTCTTCCTTGAAAAGGTCCTAAAACTAATTCATCCTCTTTAATAAAGTAAAATCCACTCCAATTAATTTCATCTACAAGGGCATAAATAATTGCAGATGCATTTGAAAGATTTGCTAAAACATCACTTTCACTACTTAATTGACCTTCTAAAAGAGTTAGCATATATCTATATTTCTGTTCCCTTGTCATTTTGTTTATACTATCTAGCTTTATCATTATTATACCCCCAAAATTCAATTCATAATTGAAAATGCCCAATGCACAATTTAGGATATTTCTTTTTAAAAATTCTCATGCTCTGCTTAGAATTACCCACAATTGTAAGTTGTGAATTAGCTATCCTTGTTTGTGTTCTCTTCCCATTTGAACATAGTTTTCTGCTGATTGTTTTATGTGTTCTATTTCTTCTTTTGTAAGTTCTCTTACTACTTTTGCTGGAGATCCCACGCACAATACCCCTGATGGTATTTTTTTATTTTGAGTAACTAAACTTCCTGCACCTATAATAGTATTTTCTCCTATTTCAGCGTTATTAAGTATAATTGATCCCATTCCTATTAAAACATTATTTTTAATAGTACATCCATGAATAATACTATTATGTCCTATAGTAACATTATCCCCAATATTTGTAGGAGTATTATAATCATTATGTACAGTACTATTATCTTGTATGTTTGTATTTTTACCTACTTTTAAATAATCCATATCTCCCCTTAAAACTGTACCATACCATATATTTGAGTTTTCTCCTATTTGTACATTTCCTATTATAGAAGCATCTTCTGCTATAAAACAACTGTCATGTATATTAGGATTTATTCCCTTAAGTGATTTAATCATATTTATCTCTCCTTATTTTTCCTTTAAATTTAATATTAAATATTTCACAATAAATAATTCTAATAATTATTTTCTCATATTCTTTATATACTATTTTAGTGAATACTGTATAAAAAAGCTAGTATCTTAATAATCAGGTTATTTTTTGTAATTTTTTGATTTTTTTATATTATTTTTATATAATAATTTTTATTGATTAAATTATTATCTTGGTATATAATACCACATATAGTGCATATAAACTATTATACAACTATATATAGTGTTTTTTGATTTTTATTGATTTTAAATACAGGAGGTGACTATGCTAGAAATGTGCTTTCTAGCATTATATTATGGACGATATTAAGAAATGTTTAAAAAGATATTATACAAAATCCTTAACAGAAAATCCAGGGTTAACGGTGTATGATTTATTTCAGTGGAAAAAAGTTGATGTTTTTATAAAAGACCATAAAACTAATACAGTACTAGTTGATATGAAAGATTTAGAATTTCCTAAGGATTATTCACAAAATGCTTGTGATATAATTGCCTCTAAATATTTTAAAAAAGCATTAATACCTAATGAGGTAGGATATGAAAACAGCTTAAAAATGGTAGTTCACAGGATAGTAAATTTTTGGTGTGATGCCTTAGTTGATGAAGGACTTATAAATAATGAAAATGAAAAAGAAATTTTATATGATGAACTTGCATACTGTTTTTTAAATCAAATGTATGCACCTAACTCTCCACAATGGTTTAATACAGGCTTAAAACATGCCTATAACATAGATTCGGACAGTTTAGATACTTTCTACTATGATGAAGAAAAAGGAAAGGTAGTCAAGAGTAAAGATGCTTATACTCGTACTCAAGCTTCTGCTTGTTTTATACTTTCTATAGAAGATAAATTACTTGGAAAGCATTCTATTTCTGAACAATATGTAACAGAAACTAAATTATTTAAAGGCGGTTCTGGTACAGGAACAAATTATTCCACCATTAGAGCAAAAGGTGAAAAATTATCTGGTGGTGGAATTTCTTCTGGAGTTATGAGCTTTTTAAAGGGTCTTGACAGAAATGCTGGGGCTATCAAATCTGGTGGTACTACAAGACGTGCTGCTAAAATGGTTGCTTTAGATATTGACCATCCTGAAATATTTGAATTTATAGAATGGAAAGCTAAAGAGGAAGATAAAGTAAGAGCCCTTGGTAAAATGGGATATGATGCAAGTTTTGAAGGTGAAGCATACGAAACTGTGTCAGGACAAAACGGCAACAATTCTATTAGACTGAGCAATGAATTTATGAAGAAAGTTATAAATCTTTCTGAAAATGAAGATGAAACTATTGAACTTAAAGGCAGAGTAGATGACTCTTTAAATAAAACTGTTAAAGTCAGTGATTTGTGGGATTCATTTAATTTATCTGCTTGGAAATGTGCAGATCCAGCACCTCAATTTGATGATACTTTTAATGCATGGCATACTTGTCCTGCTGGTGAAGATGGTTTATATGGTGCAAAATATAATAGAATAAATGCAACAAATCCCTGTGGAGAATATGCTTTTCTAGATAACACTTCCTGTAATCTTGCATCAATAAACGTATATAAATTTTATGATGTTAAAAATAAAGTTTTTGATTTAGAAGGTTATATTCACCTAGTAAGGCTTGTTCAATTAGCTTTAGAAGCATCTATACATTGGGGACAGTTTCCTACAGAAGATATAGCTAGAAAAACATATTTATTTAGAGCTACTGGTCTTGGTATTTCTAACTTGGCTTCATTGCTTATGGTTATGGGATATCCTTACGATTCAGATGAAGCTAGAAATTTTTCTGCTAGTATCATAGGTATACTAACTGCCAGTTCTTACATTACTTCAGCACTTATGGCTAAAAATCTAGGTGCCTTTAAAAAATATGAGATAAATAAAAATTATATGTTAAAAGTTATAAGAAATCATGCAAGAGTAGCTAAAGCTATTGATTCTGACTATGAAGGTTTAGATTATACTCCTGTAGAAGTAAACCACGAAATATTAATTAATAATGGACTAGATTATATAAGCAAAGCCTTAAAAGAACTATGGAATAAAGCTCTTTCTTTAGGTGAAAGCTATGGTTATAGAAATGCTCAAGTATCAGTTATAGCCCCAACAGGAACTATTTCTTTTGCAATGGATTGTGGAGCCACTTCTATTGAACCTTATTTTTCTCATTTTGTATATAAAAAGTTATCTGGTGGCGGATTTATGACTATTGTAAATCCAGTTATCGAAGCCTCTCTTGCTAATTTAGGATATGATGAAAATCAAATTAAAGATATAGTTGATTATATATTAAGAAAAGAACTAGTTGAAGAAGATGGTTTAGAATACGAAAAAATTGTAGACGGTAAAATTGAGGGAGCACCTCATCTTAAAGAAGAGCATCTTCCTATATTTGATACTGCAAACAAATGTGGAAGTGGCAATAGATTTATAGGCGCTATGGGACACGTTCTTATGATGGCAAGTATAACTCCTATGATTTCTGGTGCTGTTTCTAAAACAGTTAATCTGCCTAAAAATGCAACAGTAAGTGATTTTAAAAAGGTTGTTATTAATTCTTGGAAGCTTGGAGTAAAAGGAATCTCATTATATAGAGATGGATGTAAGGCTAGTCAACCATTAAATACAACTCTAAATTCTGAAAGAAAATTAGCCCTTGAAGATTTATCTTACGCTCAACTATTAGAAAAAGCTAAAGAGTTGCAAAAAAAATCAAATGTATCAACTCGTGAAAAACCTGAAGGCATAAGAGTTGGCACTACTCATCCTGCACAAATAGAAGATGTTAAAATATATACTACTGTCAACAGAAATGACCAAGGACAAATTACAGAAATATATATAACAACAGATAGAGAAGGAACAATTATCACTGGATTGTTAAATTCACTATCAAAATCAATTTCTGTTATGCTTCAATATCATGTTCCTGCACAGGATATTGCTCGTATGCTAAGAGGTCAAAAATATGAACCTTATGGATTTGTTCAAAAACATCCATATATTAAACATGTAACTTCTATTTCTGACTTAATCAGTAAGGTTATAGACATAGAACTTGGAGACTTTTCTCGTTGCCAAGTTAAACCTGATAATAACACTGATATAATAATGATTAACAAAGATAATTATTTTGCTTCTCAAAGTGAAATATCTAGCAGCTTAGTAGCTGACGACAAATCAGCTTCTGATGGTGAAAGAATATATTCTGAAGTTTGTTCTCACTGTTCAAGTACTAGATTAATAAAAAATGGTACTTGTAAAGTTTGCCAAGATTGCGGTACTACTACAGGATGCAGCTAATAAAAAAGGGAGTTCAATGAATTCCCTTTTTATAATTGACACCTGTAGCGGCGAACAGTGTTCCCCATAAAAAAACTAGCAACATAAAGTTGCTAGTTAAAATATTAATTTCAAGCTTAATTATGAACTTCCCATTATTTATGCTGTTCTTCAGATTTTTTTTCTACAGATAATAGTTGATTTACTTGATCTCTCCACATATCTACATACTCACCAGTTGCCCATTCTGCCATTATAACAGTTTCATCATCCTTTAACTTAATCTCCTTAATAGGTTTTTCTTCTAAAGAGTTTTCAGTTATAGGATATATTAGCAGCTTACCATCAGTAACTATAATAGACATATTTTTATTAGGTGATGAAAATATATCTTGAGCCTGTGGTACTGACTGTTTTATTTTAGACCAAGCTGTAAATATAGAATCATATTTTAATAAAGTTTCTGGCATCAATATAGGAATTTCAAAGTCTCCATAATTATAGGATAAATTATCCTTAGAGAAGTTTACTCTCCCTTTCATTATCCACTTTCCATTTTTTCTTGCAAGGCCAAAACTATTAAATTGTTCTGCATCTTTTAATTCAAAATTTTTATTGTTTCCTTTATCTTTGGCATTTCCTTGAACTGCTACTTTAAGTGCATCTACGCCTTTATCACCTATGGCCTCAGAAATAGTTATGGCTCTATCTTCTCCTGAATAAATTGTATCTATTGGTATAGTATTTAAAAGACTATACTGATATGGATGTTCCTCATCATTTCTATTTCCTTCACCTTTCACATCTAATGATATATAATCATTAGAAATAAAATCTATGCTCTTTTCTGTATAAAATGAACTATTTTTAATAAAATCCTCTGAAGGTGTTTTAACCTTTGAGTTTTTCCCTATAGGTGCTGCAGAAATTAAATCATAGAAATAATTATCGCCTTTTATACGTTTAGAATTAACTTCCCAAAATCCATTTTTTCTTGCTAAAAGTATATAAGGAAGCTCTTTTATTTCTTTTACTTCTCCATCATAACTTATCCATAAAGTTCTATAAACTGGAGTCTTAGGTTTCTCCTTTTTAGCTCCATAAGGATAATCATAATCTTCTTCTATATAAGATTTTAATCCTAATATAATACCACTTTGATATTTCATAGTTTTATTAGAATTTATTAAATCACTAGGTTTTATTGTAATACCTCTATTAAATTTTTTTTCCTTATTAACCGTATTACTGTCCTTATTATTATCCTTTTGTTCTACCCTAGATAAATAATACAAAGTACTATTTTTTTCAAGAATAGCTTTATCCTCATTTAACATTATAAGCTCTATAAAATAATTATTTGAACATGCAATAGTAACTACTTGTATTTCTTTGTCATCTATTCCTAGATTTTCTGGAATAGTATTGTATTTGTTATATATATATTCTAATGAATTTACCACTTTCAGTTTATATTTAGGGTTAACGTAAGTATTATTTGGTGATACTATTATGTCTTTGTTAAATTTAATAATTTTATCAACCCATAATTTAATAGAAGTGTCTTCTGGTGCATCTGTATTTAGATATTTATAGGTTTCAACCTTCCATTTTCCCAGTATAGATGGTTCAATTTTAGGAGATGATATTTTATTAGCTGCTGTAAATTCATTATAATTACAAGCTGATAAATATATTGCAACCATAATTATTATAAATATTTTTAAAAATCTCTTCATAATCCCCTCCTTCAATCTTCAATCTATATTGGCAAAGTTACTATTACTTCCGTACCTTCACCTAGCTTGCTTTTTATATCCAATGTTCCATTGTGCATTTGAATAATTTCATCGCAAACGGAAAGTCCTATACCATTACTAGAATTAGAATTCTTTCCTTTATAAAATTTTTCTTTTACTTTTATTATATCTTCTTCTGATATACCTGCTCCCGTATCTTTAATACTAATTTTAATATAATTTTCTACTACACTAGCACTTAAAAAAATTTCTCCTCCAGGTGAAGTAAATTTTATAGCATTGTCTAAAATATTTATAAAAACCTGCTTAATTCTATTTTTATCTACAATCACATCAGGCAAATTTTCTTCAACATTTATCTTTAATGTTAAATTTTCATTTTTAGCCCTTGGTGCTAATTGTCTTGACAAGGTTAAGATTAGTCCTGTTAAGTTTGTACTTTCTTTTTTAAGAGTTATCTTTCCTGATAATAACTTTGAAAAATCTAATAAATCTTCTACTAAATGAGTTAACCTGTCTACTTCCTGTTCAATTATATCCAATCCTTCTTTTATCTCTTCTTCATCTTGAAAATCTGAAGATTTCAATACAATTGACCACCCCTTTATAGAAGTTAGAGGAGTTCTAAGTTCATGAGATACAGACGCAATAAACTCATTTTTAAGTTTTTCATTTTTCATAATTTCATCTGACATATAGTTAAGAGTATCTGCTAATTTTCCAAGTTCATCATCAAAAAACTTAGGTATTTTTTCACTAAAATCACCTGTAGCCATTTTTTCTGCACCATAACTTATTTTCTTTAATGGTTTTGTAATGCTGTTAGATATAAATAAACTTACAATGCTTGAAATCATTATAACAAACATTCCAACTAATAGTGCATATTTGGATGCTTTAGCAATAGTTTTATCAACTTCAATAGTAGAAGCTATAAATCTAAGTGCTCCATCTATCTTATTATTATGATTAAGTGCAGTAACCATGCTTATAGATGATTCTCCATTGATATTTAATTTTTCTACTATTATTTTTTCTTTTCCTTCTATAACATCTGATAATTTTTCTGGTAATTTAATATTTTCTGTATTTACCCCTAAAGAATCCATCAACACTTTCCCATTTTTATCAATAACCTGTACTTCTGCATTTGTATTTTCCCAAAATAAATCTACATTATTTGCTATATTAGCTTGTACTCCTTCTGAGGAAAGGTAAGTATTATAAAAGTTACTAGAAATAATTATTTGATTTTTTAAGGTATCATTAAGTCCTGTATAATAGTAACTTCTAATTGCAGTTATTACTATCACTTCAACAATAACTATAGTCAATAATATAATTAGTAAATAACTGCCTGAGATTCTTTTCTTAATAGATACCAATTTAATTCTCCTTCCATCTATATCCTGTTCCCCAAATGGTTTCTATAAATTTAGGTTCTGATGGATTATCTTCTATTTTACTTCTTATTCTTCTTATATTAACATCTATAATTTTATTTTCTCCTATATAATTATATCCCCACACCATATCTAATAGCTCATCTCTACTAAAAGCTTTATTTGGATTTTCCATAAAAATTTTCATAAGCATATATTCTTTAGGTGTTAAATCAATTTCCTTATCATTTTTATAAATCTTTTTACTATATAAATCTATTTTAAAGTTGTTAGAATGTAAATAATTGTCATCATGACTTTTCTTACTATATTTAATTCTTCTAAGTAATGAGTTAATTATAGCAATTAATTCTAAAGGATTAAATGGTTTTACTAAATAATGATCTGCTCCAAATTCTAATCCCATTATCCTATCAGTGTCTTGTCCTCGTGCAGTCAACATTATTATGCCAAGTTCTTCATATTCTTTTTTCAATATTTCACATACCTTAAATCCATCTATTCCTGGAAGCATTATATCTAAAATGACTACATCTGGCGATTCTTCTCTCGCCTTTTTTATACCATCCTCTCCAGTTGCAGCTTCTATAACATCAAAATTTTCTCGTTTTAAACTAATTTTTAGAAATTTTCTTATAGAAGTTTCATCTTCAACTATTAAAATCCTAGCCATTATCTCGCACCTCCTGTATCATTTAAAGATATTACACTTATAAAAGCTAGCTTTTTTAATGTAATATAAATTGTTAAAGATTAAAAACAAGACCACAAAATTGTGGTCTAATTATTTTTATTTATTTGAATCTTTTTTAGCATCCTCATAGTCAACATCAATAATTGTAGAGTTGTCATAATTTATGTCATTATCTTTTGATTTGCTATATGATGTATAAGAATCTTTAGTATTATACTCTTTATTTTTGCTAAATTCCTCACTAAACTCCTTATGAGATTTTTTAAGTTTGTACTTGCCATAAATCACAGCTAAAACTATCAATAAAAATAAAGCAATGACAAAGACAAATATTCCGCTTATTACAATACCTAATATACTTAAAATACTAGGTCCTAAAACAATTATTAAAACTACTGCTAATACAGTATACAATATGCTTTTATTATCCATGTCGTATTTTTCCCCTTTTTAAGTAATAACTTTTTCTATTATATAATTTAATTATAATATATTCTTATAATATTTTCTCTTTACCTATAAAAGTTTAATGAAATTTTAATAAAGATTATATAGGATTTCTCAAAGGAATTAATATGTTTTTATAGAAAATTAATTTTCCAAAACATATATTAAAAATTCCTATTTCATTCCTATAATATAGCACCATCTACATTTATAATTTGTCCTGTTATATATTTAGACTCATCTCCTGCTAAAAATGCTGCTGCTTTAGCAACATCTTCTCCTTCTCCCAGCCTTCCTAAAGGTATTTCTTCCATCATTGAATTCAACTCTTCACTGCTCATCCATGAATTCATTTCTGTGTTTATAACTCCTGGTGCTATTGCATTAACTCTTATATTGCTAGGTGCTAATTCTTTTGCCAAGGCCTTAGTAAATAAATTTACAGCTCCTTTAGACGCTGAATACATGACTTCACAGGATGCACCTACATTTCCCCACATAGATGATATATTTATAATATTACCACTTTTTTTCTCAATCATGTATTTACAAACATTATTACACATATTAAATATTGATTTCATATTTGTATCCATTATTAAATTATAATCTTCTTCATTCATATCTATAAAAAGACCAACTTTAGAAATCCCTGCATTATTAACTAATACGTCAATTTTACCAAACTCGTCAATAACTTTGGTTACTAATGTCTTACAAAATCTATAATCTGAAACATCACCCTTTACTAATATAGCATATCCGCCTATGTTCTTAATTTCTTCTAAAGTTTTTTTTGCACTTTCATCATCATTTTTATAATTAAGAACTACACTAGCACCTTTTTGAGATAATTCTAAGGCTATGCTTTTACCTATTCCTCTAGTTCCTCCCGTTATTATTGCTACTTTTCCTCTTAAACTCATATATTCATCTCCTAACATATTATTAATTTCTATTTTAAGTATTTATCAGTTTATTTTCAATTTTATATTACTTTAACCTCATAGAAAAATTATTAAAATTTTATTTTTTCCTTTATTAACCTTATTATTGCTAATAAATTAACAAACTGATTTTTTTAATTTTACTACTAGTTTTCAGTATTTTAAATTATATAAATAACATAGCCAAATATCATTTTCTATTATTTCAAATAAAATTATGTAAAACTTTCAATTTACTTCATATAAATCAATTATTTAGATAAATAATATTCTTCTATTTAAACTAAAATACGTCAATTCACAACAATTGAGTATTTTCTTAATATTTCAAATATAGACTCTTCTTTTATTTTAATTCAAAATATTTGTATAAATACTTTATTATTGTTAAAAGTTATGTTATTATATTCTTGAATTAGAAATAAGGGAGGGTTTTATTATGGCTTATAAAATAGCTGATGCTTGTATTAGTTGTGGAGCTTGTGAATCTGAGTGCCCAGTTAACTGTATAAGCGCTGGAGACGGATTATATGTTATAGATCCAAACACTTGTATCGAATGTGGTGCTTGCGCTAGCGTTTGCCCAGTTGGAGCTCCAGCTCAAGAATAATTTGAACATATAACTAAAAAAGTACAAGCTATTAACCAAATTAATAGCTTGTGTTTTTTATTTTATTAAACTAATTTTAGTATATTAATCTTTTAGTCTGGTAAATCCATTTCCTAATATTTCATGAACATGATATGTTATAATGAATGCCTTTGGGTCAATTTCCTTTATAAAATTTTTAAGTTTTAAAAATTCTTTTTTCCCTAAAACTGTAGTTATAATTTCTTTTTTCTCAAGCGTGTAAGCACCTTTTGCATCATATAAAGTTGCTCCTCTTTCTAACTCTTCAATTATAAACTTTTGAATTTCCAGTCCCTTTTCACTTACTATCTCTACTTTTTTAATTATATTTAATCCACCTATAATATAATCAATTACAAATCCATTGATAATAACTCCCAATAATGAATACATTCCTATAACTGGACCAAAAGCAGCTATTGCTAGAACTGTTACAGTAAAATCTGTGATTAATAAGCCCTTGCCTATATCTATATGCAAATACTTATTGAGTATTTTCGCTATAATATCAGTTCCGCCTGTAGATGCATTTTGATTAAATACTATAGCCATACCAATAGCCCCTACTAATATTCCAAAAACTAGATTTAAAAATATATCATTTACTACTGGTCCATTCATAGGAATAAAAGCATCAAAAATAGAAATTAGTCCAGCTAAAGTTAAACTGCAATATATGGATTTAAATCCAAAGCTTGCTCCTATAAATATAAAGCCTATAATATATAATATGGTATCTAATCCAAGCATTATGACCCCTACATTTAATACAGGTATATATTTATTAATAATAATAGCCAATCCAGAAACTCCTCCTGCTGCTAAATTGTTTTGCATTAAAAAAAAGTACAATCCTGCAGCTATAAAAATGAGGCCAATTGTTATAAATACAAATTCTTTTAAAAGTTTTTTCTTATTCTTCACATTATCACTCCCTTTTAATATCATCAAATATAATAAAAATCATATGTATTTTCTAATTGTAATCTATAAATTTATATAATGATACTACTAAATTGTTAATTATAAAAAAGCTATGATAAATTCATAAGAATTTATCATAGCTTTTATTATTTTAAAAATACATCCTTTACTATAGCAAATATATCCTTAGCAATTTGAAAATACTCTGATATATTTTCTTTAGTATCAATAACATCTGCAGTAGTTGATGTTACTACTTCACTTACATCCTTTAAATTTTCAGTTAATGTAACTACATTGTCTGATGCTTCTGGTAAAGAACTCATAAGCTTATTTATATTTTGCTCATTTTTACCTACAAGGCTATCTATTTTCCCCATAAATTTAATAGCTTTGTTTAAAAATATTATAATAAAAACTAGAGCAACAGCACCTAATAAGCTAAGTATTACAAAAAATAAATTTTCAACTGAAATATACATTAATATCACCTAGCTTAAATTATTCTTCTACTTTCTCTTCTAAATTTTCTTCAACTTCTTCTTCTATTTCACTATCACATTCACAAGCTTCTTCTACTTCTTCACAACATGGTTTTCTGCATATTTTCTTTTCAGCTATATATTTAGATATCTTCTCTTTAGCTTCAAGAGCATTTTCTTTTACTTCACTTGTTTTAACTTTTAAATTTTCATTAACTTCTTTAGCTTTTACTTTTATATCTTCTCTTGTTTCTTTTCCTGATTTAGGTGCAAGCATTAATCCCCCAACTACACCAGCAACTGTTCCAACTGCAAATTTTTTAGCAGTGTTTAATCTTTCTTTTCTTATTCTTTCTCTCTTTTTTTGTTCTAATTTAGCTTTTAAACTCATAATATATCCCTCCTAATTTTTCATTGCAACCCTAATTAATTTTTTATCAAAATACATTTAATGTGATAAAAATCTGCTTAAAACAATGAAACCTTTTGTTTGTATAAGTACTTTTATATCATAAAAAACAGTATTTTGTATTGTAAAAAAAAGACTTAATTATATTTATTAAAAAGTTCTGATGGACAATTGCCATAGAATTCTTTAAATTCCTTAATAAAGTGTGGTTGATCGTAATAACCATTTTCTAAAGCCAAGTCACAAAGCGGTTTCTCCTTTAATGAAGTAATATCTTTTAAAGTATTTTGAAATCTTACTATCCTGCAAAACAATTTTGGACTTATTCCTATCCAATTATTATACTTTCTAAATAAAGATTTACTGCTAATATTTAAGTTATTAGCAATTTCATTAACGGCCACTTGACCTTTAGCATCATATATATAATTTAAAGAATTTTGAACTATTGGATCTAATTTAAGATCTCTTTTATCTATAAGCAAACTCTTTACATAATCTTCAATTAACTCTATCTTATCATATACAAATATTTTTTTAGATAACTCATCATTAAGTCTTGATAATATATCCCCCCAAAAATATTTTAGTGGTATGGTTTTATCTAAAAATTCACTTGCTGGACAATTAAAAATTAATCCGCTAGTACCAGGATAAAGCCTTATTCCAAAAAGCTCTATATTATTTTTTATAGTGAAACAAGAAGGTTTCTTATTTAACCCTATTAATAAACTATTGTCATTAAATGCTTTATTACAATTACTAAACACTAAATTAATACATCCATCAGGCAATACTCTTATATAGTAATCTCGCTCTATATTTTTATTAGTTTTTAAGTGCCAATAACAGTATATATAAGGTGCAAGTTCTTTGGAGGGTGTATATTCTTTATAACTGAAATCATTTAAATCATCGCTATTTATCAATGGCATCTGAATAGACTTATAGTTATACATATTTTCTCCCTCCAATTATGTAAATTAATATTATTTGCTAATAATTATTATACTACATTTTTACAGTTAATTATTACAAAATAAAAACTTTTTAAATAAATTAAGACAAAACTCCCTAATTAAATAAAAAAATCTTTATTTAATGTTATATAGATGTAGTCCTTTCAAATTTAATCTATACATTTACATAATTATTTTATTAATTATTTGAATTTATAACTTATATAATTGAGAATTGACGGGAGAATTATTAATTTTCCACCGCTGGGGTTTATACCAAAATTATGGATTTAAAATAATATTAGAGTAATCATAAAATTTTAATTTAAAACTACTTTTATTTAAACACTTGGGGTACAGTATGATATGGTACTACATCTGTAACATTGGTTCTCTCTATAATATTAGTATTATATCAATGGTTTTACTTTTAAGCTTTACTGCATCCTAAGGTAACCCTAAAGGGCTTTGCGCTGTTCCCTAGGGGTGGTAAAAAAAATTAATTAAAGAACTCAGTTTGATAGGACTAATTTCCATCATAATTGTTAATTGTCCATTGGTTAAAGTTGTGAATTGAAATATTCAAGGGTATAGTTATATTTAGCTATACATTAACTTTTAAGTATTAATTAATGAAGAATTTTGGTTGAAATTTGTAAATTTTCATTGTACTATTTAAATATGAAGATATATCAAGTAAAAAATTAAGCTATTTTACATAATAATCCATAAAGAATCAAATTATTCTAAAATATAATCTATAATCAATAAGCTCTATATTACAACATATTTGCTTCTAAGACTTTAATCAACAGAGAATTAAAACTAAGTGATTACATATATTAATTACAAATTAATAACTTAAAGGAAATTAGTTTTAATGAAATTAATTTCCTTAATTAATTTTAATGACAAATATTTTTGATATTTTATTAGTGATTTACTTTAAGTTGATTAAAATTTACAGTATGGTTATGTAAAATAATTGTTTTAGTTTGCTTTCTTTGGTATATCTATAGAATTACTTTTGGAGGTGTGAAATGAAAAAATTAACGGTAATATTTTTATCACTGTGTATAATACTCACAAGTTTTAATATGGAAGTATTTGCAGCAAGTAATACTAAGGAAATGAGGGCAGTATGGATATCAACAGTTTATAATATCGATTGGCCTAGCACAAAGAATAATGAAGCTGCTCAAAAACAAGAGTATACAAAATTGTTGGACAAGTTTAAAAGCATTGGTATAAACACTGTTGTTGTTCAAGTAAGACCTAAGGGAGATGCTATATATTCCTCTTCTATAAACCCATGGTCAGAATACTTAACTGGAAGTCAAGGTAAAAATCCTGGGTATGATCCACTTCCTTTCTTAATAGATGAAGCTCATAAAAGAGGTATGGATTTTCATGCTTGGTTTAATCCATATAGAATAACAACTAATTCTGCTGACCTTAATTCATTAGCATCTAATCACCCTGCAAGATTAAATCCTAATTGGGTAGTAAAATATAAAAATGGCACTTATGATGCGTTGATGTATAATCCAGGACTGCCTGAAGCTAGAAAGCACATTGTAGATACAGTATTGGAAGTAGTAAAAAAATATGATGTAGATGGAATACATTTTGATGATTACTTCTACAAAGATGGAATAAATGATGATGCTGCTTATAATAAATACGGTAATGGAAAAAACAAAAATGATTGGAGAAGAGAAAACGTAAACCTTCTATTAAGTGATGTAAAATCTGCTATAAAAAGCGTAAAACCTAAAGTTGTATTTGGTGTAAGTCCAAGTGGAATTTGGAGAAATAAAGCTAATGATCCAACTGGTTCAGATACTAAAGGAAATGAAAGCTATTCAAGCAGTTATGCTGATTCAAGAGCTTGGATACAAAGAGGTCTTGTTGATTATATTGTTCCTCAAATATATTGGACAATTGGATTTGAAATAGCAGATTATTCAAAACTAGTTTCATGGTGGTCAAACGAAGTAGCAAATACTAACGTGGACTTATATATAGGACAAGGTGTCTATAGACAAGGTGGAAGTGATAGTCTTAATATAGCTAAAGAAATAAAACAGCAAATAAATTTAAATAGAAAATATAAAGAAATTAAAGGTAGTATGTATTTTTCAGCTAGAGATATCATGAATAATCAACAACTTCAAAATGACATAAAATCACTTTATACAAATTCAGTACCTGATCCAGAACCTACACCTAAGCCAGAACCTGTACAAAAAGTACAAATAGTTAATGTAGATTCTTTAAATGTAAGAAGCGGCCCTGGGACAACTTATTCTGTAATTGGGTCTTTAAATAAAGGTACTAAAGTAGAAGTGCTATCTGAAAATAATGGCTGGTCAAAAATTAATTATAATAAGGGTATTGGATATGTATCCTCCACCTATTTAAGTAATATTAATACACCTTCAATACCTGTTAAATCACTTCAAGGTAATAATAGATTTGATACTGCCGTATCAATAAGCAAAGAAGGATGGTCAGCTGGATCAGAAACTGTAATTATAACAAGTGCAAATTCAATAATTGATGGAGTTACATCTACGCCACTAGCTTCAATTAAATATGCACCTATTTTATTAGCTAATAAAAATAATATACCTACTTCAACTGAAAATGAATTAAAAAGACTAAATCCTAATAATATTATAATTGTTGGAGGAGAGGGTGTTGTAGATAATACAGTATATAAGTATATTCAATCAATTCTCCCAAATTGTAAATTAAATAGGATTGGAGGAGTAAATAGATATGAAACTTCTCTTAATGTAGCCAATGAAATATCAAAATATGTATCTATAGACACAGTATATATTGCTGGTGGTACTGGTGAAGCTGATGCATTATCTATTGCTTCAAAGGCTGGTTCAGATAAACAACCAATCATATTAACAGAAAAAAATACTTTACCAGCTAATATTTATAATTGGTTAAAAGATAAAAATATAAAAGACTCCTATTTTATAGGTGGAAATGGTGTTATATCTGATGAGGTTATAAATAAAGTAAATTCTATAACTTCAAATAATATTTTAAATAATAGACTTAGCGGAGTTAATAGAGAAGAAACCAATGCAAAAGTTCTACAAAAATTTTACCCAAATTCAAGTTATGATTCTCTATTTGTAACAAAAAGCAATCCACTAATAGATGCTTTAACTGCTGGACCTTTAGCATGTAAAAATAATTCACCTATAGTTATCCTTGGCAGTAATTTAGCGAAAGAACAAGAAAGCACAATTAAAAATAAAAAATTCTCTAAAATGTATAAAGTGGGTGGAGATATAAATCAAGCTAGCTTTAATTCTCTGTTAAATGTATTAAATTAAAATATAATATTTTTATGTTTAATATATAAGGGACAAAACATATGTTTTGTCCCTTATATATTAAAGTTTCATTAAAACTCTGCAGTTCCTGTAGTTCTTGGGAAAGGTATAACGTCTCTGATATTGCTTATTCCAGTTACATACATTATCATTCTTTCAAATCCTAATCCAAAACCTGCATGTTTTGTTCCGCCGTATTTTCTTAGTTCTAAATACCACCAGTACTCTTCTTTATTAAGACCTAGTTCTTCCATTCTCTTTTCAAGGATATCTAGTCTTTCTTCTCTTTGGCTTCCTCCTACGATTTCACCTATTCCTGGAACTAATAAATCCATTGCTGCAACAGTTTTGTTGTCATCGTTTATTCTCATATAGAAAGATTTAATTTCCTTTGGATAGTCAGTAACAAATACTGGTTTTTTGAATATTTCTTCTGTGATATATCTTTCATGTTCTGTTTGAAGATCAGCACCCCATTCAACTTTATATTGGAATTCTTTATCTGCCTTCTTTAATAATTCTATAGCTTCAGTATAAGTTATACGAGCAAAATCAGAATTTACCACATTCTCAAGTCTTGCTTTTAATTCTTTATCTATAAAGTTATTGAAGAATTCCATCTCCTCTGGAGCATTTTCCATTACAAAGTTTATGATATATTTTATCATATCTTCTGCAAGTTCCATATCATCTTTAAGATCTGCAAAAGCTATTTCAGGTTCTACCATCCAAAACTCAGCAGCGTGTCTAGCAGTATTTGAATTTTCAGCTCTAAATGTTGGTCCAAAAGTATAAACATTTCTAAACGCTAGTGCATAAGCTTCTGCTTCCAATTGACCACTAACTGTTAAATTAGTTTGTTTTCCGAAGAAATCTTCTCCAAAGTTTATTGTTCCATCTTCATTCTTAGGAACGTTATTTAAATCTAAAGTTGTAACATTAAACATTTCTCCTGCACCTTCAGCATCACTTCCTGTGATTATTGGTGTGTGAGTATAAACAAATCCTCTTTCTTGGAAAAACTTATGAATAGCATAAGCAGTTAATGAACGAACTCTAAATACTGCTGAAAAAGCATTACTTCTTGGTCTTAAGTGTGCAATAGTTCTTAAGAACTCAAAACTATGTCTTTTCTTTTGTAATGGATATTCTGATGAAGATTCTCCTTCAACAATAATTTTAGTTGCTTTTATTTCAAAAGGTTGTTTAGCTTCTGGAGTTAAAACAAGTTTTCCTTCTACAGTAAGTGAAGAACTTATACTAAGTTTTGATACTTCTGCAAAGTTTTCTAATTCTTCCTCAAATACTACTTGAATATTTTTAAAGAAACTTCCATCATTTATTTCTATAAATCCAAAGTTTTTAGAAGCTCTTAAAGTTCTAATCCATCCACTTATAGATATAATTTGATCACTATATTTTTCTTTTTCTCTGTAAATTTGTTTTACCAATACTTTTTCCATATAATTTTCCTCCTTTAAGATTTTATATAAAAATAAAAAAACCCTTCATCCCAATAATAGGGACGAAAGGTTAACTATTCCGCGGTACCACCCAAATTGTCATAAAATGACCTCTTTCCAGTACAGACTTAATCGATACTGTTTAATTTATAACGGTTTAAATCCGTCTAAGCCTACTTTCATAACAATTTCGGTTAGAAGCTCTGAGATGTTCTTCAATATAAGTTTCATATTGACCTCTCACCGTCGTCAACTCGCTTAAATTACCTCTTATATTTACTCTTCTCTTCATTGCTTTTCATTTTCACTATTTATAAAATATTACTAACTATTATATAACTTTAAAATCTAGTTGTCAAATATTTTTTAACTAATAATTCAATTATCAGTTTTTTAATATATCCTCTAACTTAATATTTGTTCAAAAATATGCGATAAACACTGTTCACCACTACAGTTAATTAATTTTAAATTTCTCAGTTACCACTGAAAAATATCCATAATTGTAACTGTAAGATGTAAATTTTCAACTGATATATCTCTATATATTTTATATTATATACAATATTTCATAATAATTTACTGTAAAAAGAAATTTAATTTTAAAACCTTATATAGATTTAAAATATTAGCTTTTAATCACTAATTTTTAATATGTTTTTTAAATTTTTATCTCTTGATAATAATTTAAATACAGGTACTCCTATCAATGTTACTACCACAAATTCACCTGCTCCAACTTGAAGTGCAGATAAGCCAAATGGTAAGTTAAAAGCATAATAAAGCATAGCTCCTATCATAATTCCATTTACTATTGTGGGATATAATGATGCTATAATCATATTTTTACTTTTGCTCATGGCAAAAGTTGCTATAAAGGTTGCTGCAGTTCCTACAATTACATCTATAACACCAGCAGGGCTGAAAAGGTTAGCAATAGCACATCCTAAAGTAAGTGCTGGCACATATAGTGGGTCTATAAAGGCTAATAAAGTCATTATTTCTGATAATCTAAATTGTACTGCCCCAAAGGATATCGGTGCTAAAACATATGTAATAACTGCATATATTGCTGCCACCAATGAAACCTTTAATAGTTTTTTAGTATCCATAATTTTTTCCTCCTAAAAAATATTAAATAATTTCAAAGCCTTTTTAACATCAAACTTAACTTCGGCGCAACACTAACAAAGCTATTTATTAATAACTTTTTATATCCCTGTTTACTTTACAAATAATATTCCCAACTTTTCATTTTACAATTCACCAATTCTAAATTAATTTAAAATTGCTAACTGTTTAACTCTGAAGAATTTTAATGTAATATTTAAAAAAAATAACGCTGCCCTTAGGACAGCGTTTCTACTCTTTTGAGATAACTCTAATAATCCTAATAAATATTAGGATTAAAATTATTGCTGCCGTAGTTTTATTTAAAGACAGGAGGCTTCCGAACTGTCTAATTGATTTTAACAAATAATATTATATATTATAAAGGTTTATAAATCAAGGATTAAGATATATTTTTTATATGTTAATATTTAGGCCTATTTAATATATTTTAATTATAACTGATTTAAATTTCTAGTCAAACACTTTTTATACATAAAATACATTCTATTCTATATTAAACATAGAAAAAAATAGTTTCTTTAAATCATATTTTAAGCATTCCTTTGTTTTAAATATTTAAATTCATATTTTTCATTAGAAGTATCTAAATCGAATATATAAAAGATATTATTTTCTACAATTGCAATTGGATAAAGTTTTGATAATGAGTAGTCTAATGTCCTAACTTTTTTATGTAATTCACATAATCTATCTAGTGAACGCAAAGTTCTATCTAAGAATTCAATTTTTTCCTGATCAGTCATTTTCATACTTCCCACACCTATATTTACTTCTTATTTATTTTTGCTTAAAACTTTTAAGCATTATGTTCAACTATAGCTATTTATATATATTTCCTGAATACCACTCTTAAAAGAGCATTTCCCATATACATTCTAATTTTATTTTTTTATGTTATTTGATTTAGATTTTTCTTTAAGATTTTTAATGTAGTAATATGGATATATAATTATATTATATAAGATTACTGTAACACTAAATACTACTATAAAATCTTTCACAGTATTACTTATATTAATGATATCTATACTTTCATTTATATAGATTCCTATAAATAATGCTATAGCTAGTATTATAAAATTAATATCCTTCTTATTTGCCGACACAACAATACGCTCTCCTTTATAACTTCTTTTTTAATCAATACAACAAACTTTAACCTGTTATTTATTTTATAAAATTACATATATGTAAGTATGTGTTATCATATTTGTAATTGTATTTTAATATAAAAGAGAGGATATTATTATGAATGTTTTACTTTTATCTTTTAGCGGTAGAAAAGAATCTGGAAATTGTATTAAAATTTTAGAATTTATTCAAAAACTTCTTTTAGAAAGAGAGATAAAATGCACACTGTTAAATATAGTAGACTTAAATATTAGTCCTTGTTTAGGTTGTAATTATGAATGCTTTAATAAAAAATTAAATTGCAGTATAAAGGATGACGTTGAATATGTATATAAAGAAATAGTCAAGTGATATGACTATTATGTGTATTCCCGTTTACAGCGCTGCTCCGCCATCTACTTATTTTTCACTAAGAGAAAGATGTCAGGGAATTTTTAAAGATGATGACATGTTTAATTGTTATACAAATGTAAAAAAGCTATATATTATTATTGGAAATAAAATTTCAGGAGCTTCTGAAACAATAGACATTTTACTAAAAGATGATAGAAAAGCTGCTATGAATAATTTATTGCTATTAGAAAGCAGTAAGTTTGGTCAAAAATCAATTGAAGGTAATCTTATTAACTGTAATGAAGTAAAAAATAAAATTAAAACTTTTTTAACAGAAAATATCAATCAATAAATTTAAAAGTCATTAACTGAAGATATATGCAAAAAAAGATGTTAGGAGATTAAGGTTTTCTAACATCTTTTATAAAAATTAAGTCTTATTCTATCTTAGAATATATCATCTAAAATTAATAATGTATTTACTTTCTTATCTTTTGTTTCTATTTTCCCTCCATTTTTTATCCAAATCCTTTTAGAAGCCATGTTATCATCTTTTATAGTAGCTGATATATATTTTATTCCTTTTTCTCTTGCTAAATTTAATACCTGTGAAAATGCACAACTTGTATATCCATTACCCCAATATTTACTACTAATCCAATAACCTATTTGTGCTTTTCTTTCTATAATATTTTGATGGCTTAATGATATTGTGCCTATAGCTATATCATTTAAAGCAATAGCAAATAATTCAGCATTATTTTTATTACACCATTGATTATTATACTCTATAAATTCTAACTTAGATATTTTTCCCTCTGAATTCAAAGCATCTTTTAATCTACTATCATTGTTTAAAATATCTACAAGTTCTATTGCATAGTTATCATCAATAGTTTTAATAAATACATTATTCTTTGTTTCCATATAACCCTATCCCCTTAAGTTTTATCTTTTAACCATATAAAAATATTTCTTAAATTTATTATAACATCTTTGCATAACGTTATAATAAATAAAACCTGCTCTAGGTCAAACTAAAGCAGGCTTATTTATTATATTTAAACTACAACTACATTTTTCACATTATTTTTCATTGCTATATTTTTTAACTTTTCCATATACTCATTAGATGGAGTATAGGATTTAATTAAATCTTCTCTAACACCTAGTGGTCTATACTTTATAAGTTTATAAATTATATTAGGATTTAATTCTGATATAAGCTTACTTCCCATCTCTACAGTACGCTGATTATTTAAAACTTCTGGTACTACTACTGTTCTTATTTCATAAATTTTATCCATTTTGGCTAATTTATTTATATTTTCTATAACAGTTTCGTTTTTCATGCCAGTAAGATATTTATTTTCTTCACTATCAAAGGCCTTTAAATCTATCATAGTTTTATCAGTAACTTCTAGAAGTTCTAAGTTGTCATATATAGGAAGCGAACCATTAGTATCTAAAAATGTAGTCAACCCTAATTTTTTAACCTCTCTAAAAAGTTCAATTAAAAAATCACTTTGGAGTGTACATTCTCCGCCAGATACAGTTATTCCAGATATAAAATATTTAGTTTTATTTAATACCTTCATTATATCTTGAACAGTCATAATGCTGACTTTAGGACTACTATTGTGATTACAAGCAGCAATACAACTATCACAATTCACACATTTTTCTCTATTATAATTTACTTTCCCATCCACCATAGATAGAGCACCATATTCACAATAGTTTACGCATTTGCCACAATTTATACAAGTATTTATTGTTTCTGGATTATGGCAATAGAGACAGTTAAAATTGCATCCTTGAAGAAATATTGCTGTTCTATTTCCCTCTCCATCAACTGTGCTAAAAGGTATTATTTTATTTACTAAAGCTGTCTTACTCATTATGTCTTAATTTTCTCTCTAACACTTTTTGATTCTTAGCTGCTCCATAGCCTAATACAACTGTATCATTTAATACTTGCTCACTTTTCTCTAACTTTTCTATATCTGATTTCTTAACTAAATATCCTGTAATTCTTATAACATCACAGTCTTCACAATAAACAGATATATATCTAATATTTAACTTAAATGCTCCTTTTATAATATCAATTATAGCCTTTGGATTTCTCTTAGACATTTCATCAAATTTAAATATATCACCTATTCCTGATGGGAAGAATTTATGGAATGGAGCACTTTGTATTAAATGCTCATGAATTTCTGGTTCTTCACCTATAGGAATTCTACATCCTGGTGCTACTCCTTCATCACTGTCTAATCCTACTTGTGCATGTAAAAGATATTTTCCATCACTTGCTGTGCAGTGTTCATTAGTATGTCCATCCACTATTTCCTGCATTTTTTCTATTATTTTCATTCCTAAATCATTTGCATAATCAGAATATCCAAACCTATCTTCTTGCTTATCTGAGTTTACAAAATAATTAACAGCATTTGCAAGTCCTACCATACCAAACATAGCTGTAAAGTTATCTTTTGATAACAATCCTTCTCTTACTAAAAAGCTTGATTCAAAGAATCCACTTTCTTCTACAATAAATCTTACTCTTTCATCCATAAGTTCTAACATAAGTTTCATTGCATGAGGTAAAACATTGTTTATAAAGTCTTCTGCATCCTTAGCTTTAGGTGCTAATTTGGCAAGGTTTAATCTAACTAAAGTATAACTTCCTCCACCAATTTTTAATCCATTATAACAACTTGCTATACCATAATTTCCAAGGTCTTTTGTAAACATCTCATGATTTGCAAAACTTGGTTTTGCACAAGATAATGCTGTTTGCACTGCTTCTATCATAAGTTCTTCTGAAGTTTCTTCACTAACCTTTAAAGTTATATTTGGTGTAGAATTTTGAAGTTCTCTTTCAGCTTTTAATATTAATCTTGCCGCTTTTGTATCTACAGGTCCAATATTTGCATGACAGAAAGAATCTGTAATAGTTCTATCTATATGCATTAAAAACAATTTTATTGCATTGTATGCTTCTTCTTCATCTTTTATATAAGGTTCTAAAAGAGTGTCAATGTTTCCTACATATACAGGAAAAGTTGTTACAGATGGTACATTCTTATATAGCATCAATAAATTATTAGTTGCTTCCCAAATATTTGTAGCTGGTTTTATTCTTAAAAATTCACTTCCATTTTTCATGAATTTTTCATAATCAGGAACATTATATCTTGGTCTATAAGGAGCATTTCCTTCAGCCAAATCACAAATTATTCCTTCATCCATATAGTTTTTAATGTCATCACTTATATCTAAAATGTTTACACTATTCTCAGCTAATTTTGCTAGGTTTATAACCTTCATTCCATAAGTCAGTGTATTATCTTTAATAATTGAAAGTACTTGCTTCTCCATAAAATCACTCCATACACTTAATTATTTTTTATTGTATTTCTATAATTTTAGTATAATTATATTTCTGACAAATTTCAATATTAATTATCCATTAACATCGTTTATTAATTAACAACAATATATAATTTAACTATTTTAATAGTATTATACTACAAATTTCGATTTTTTTAAACAAATACTTACTTTCTCAGCATATGATTATATTTTTAACATTGTCAAATAAATATTTCTGTAAAATAATTTTAAACCATTAACAATCAGTTATTTTCATTGCTTCAATTTAAAATTATTTTCACTCCATTTCTTTCTCAAAAAGTAATTCTCTTCCTCTTTTTCCTGTTTCTTTAATTAAACCCATTTTCTTTAAAGTATATGTCATTTTTCTTATCTTATTAACTGGCAAGCCTAAAACTGAAGATAAATCCTTATTAGTAAATTTGGGGGATAAATCTTCAGGTAAGAATGCATAATAATCTTCTTTGTTTTTAAAAGTATATTTATCTACTATATCTACTAAAATTTTATCTCCTAAACTAATTCCTTTTCTTCTAAAACTTCCTTTTCCATCTTTAATTCTTAGTTCTTCTTCTTTAGTAAGTAAAATTTCTATTTCCAAGTTTTTATCTAGGGCAATATGAGAAATAGACATTATCTCATCAAAACAATCTATAATTTTTCCTTTTTTGGGAGATTTTCTCTTACTTACAACTTGTCCATCTTCATTTAATAATATAATAGTCTTTTCTGCAGCAATAGGATGAACTAGCACCACTTTATTATTTACAACTAAATCCTTTAATTTATTTTGTATATTATAAAAGTTTTTACTTTGAATTTCATACAATACATTATCTTTCACTGCATCTATTATATAACCTTCAACCATAACTTCCATTCTTCCATCTTTACCGCAATAAATATTTTTTAAACTTTTATGAAGAGATTTTTCTTTTTGAAGACCTATACCCTTAGTTTCTATATTTTTATGATTTATTTCAAAACTTTCCATATGAATCTTCATAAATTACCTCCAAAATATTTTCTAAAAAATACTCCATTTCTCAATAGAAATAAAGTTACATCATCTTTCTTTAATTAGCATAACAAAAAAAGTTACAGCTATATTCTACTGTAACTCCTATTTTTCACTTTTACTATATAACATTTTTAATAGTGCTATAGAAGCTATTATATTTACTATAGGTATCATAAAATATACAGATATTAAAGAAGTAATAATAATCTCCAGTTTACTATCTTTGTTATGTTCATCCTTATTGTCATCACTGCTCATCATTATTTTAAGAATTTTATCATAAAATTTTTCATTATGGTTAATTGCATAAAATATAAGCATAAGTGTTAACATACTAAATATTACTGTTACTAAATAAAAATTTACAATTAACATTAATTCTCTCCCCCATATCTGTTTATAAATAATACCATAAAAATCTCATAGAACAAAGGATAAAATTCAATTCACAATTGTGAATTGATATTATAATGACAAACAATGCTTGCCATAATTACTAGTAATTTTATATTGCTAGTGAAAAATATATTCATGGAAACATTTTACTAAAAATAAGTCTCCCTATAGTATTATAA
>NZ_JACSQB010000027.1 GCF_014836835.1 Clostridium faecium
AAATTAATATATGTCTGAATATAAATTATATATTAAAACAATGTATACCCTTATAAAATTTACTTTATATATCACAATATAAAATATATAATATAGATATACCATCTCTAAATATAATCTGTATACTTAAGAATTTGTATTAACAAGTTGCCTTAGCTTATATTTATATAATTGAGAGTTGACCATTGACAATGGACAGTTATGGATTTCCAACCGCTGGGGTTTATACCAAAATTATGGATTTAAAACAATATTATAGTAATTATAAAATTTTAATTTAAAACTAATTTTATTTAAACCTCTGGGGTGCAGTATGATATGGTACTACATCTGCAACATTGAATAATAATTTAGTAACATTGGTTATCTCTATAATATTAGTATTATATTATTGATTTTACTTTTAAGCTTTACTGCACCCCAAAGTAACCTTAAAGGGCTTCCCGCCGTTTCCCAGGGATGGTAAAAAAGTTAATGTATATCTCTTGAACATTTAATTCACAGTGTGGAATTCTAAAAGATAAAAATTATGGTCATACTTATAGATGTGATTTATAAAAAATAACTTTTATTAGTTATCTAATCTTTCTTAAACTTGAGGTGTTTTTAATGCTTTATATTGAACTTTTACAAAGAATGTCCTTAATAGCTTTATCGGCTTATTTATTTACTAGAATGAAAACCTTTAAAAATATAATTCAATGTAATACAAATAAAAAAGATAAATTATTAATGATATTATTTTTCTCTTTTTTATCAATGATTGGTAACTATCTTGGCATAGCTATTGTAGATAATGCTCTTGCTAATATAAGACCTATTGGAGTAATTATTTCTGGTTATATTGGAGGTCCTATAGTTGGCACTGTTGTAGCATTAATTGCTGGATGGCATAGGTATACTTTTGGCGGTTTTACTGCATTAGCTTGTGCAATAGCATCATTTTTTGAAGCAATGACTGGATATTTATTTTCAAAAAAATTATCTAATTATGAATTTAGTATAAGAGCTGCACTTTATAGTGGAGTTTGTGCAGAAATAATTCAATTTGCAATAGTACTTCTAATTGCAAAACCCTTTGAAAAAGCATTACTGCTAGAAAAAATTATTATTCTTCCTATGGTTTTAATTAACACATTGGGAGTAGTTATATTTATAGCTATATTAAAGGATGTAAAAAATGATTTATTAAATTCTGAAACAGCTCAAACTTTTAAGGCATTGAGAATTGCTAAACAAGCTAGTTATTATATGAAAAATGGATTTGAAAGTGAAAATGTTGAAAAATTTATTGATGAAATTCATAATGTTTCTAACATTTTAGGAATATTTATCTCCAATGAAGAGGAATTTTTGGGAAGAAAAAATATAAATATAGAAAAAGAAACTTTAAACAATTGGATAAAACTCTTAATAGAATCTGATATTTTAAAATATAAATTATTTTTTGAAAATAATGACATACAAAAAAAATATCCTATAATTATATCTCCAATTAGAGTTAATAATAAATATAGAGGATCTGTTGGAATAAAAATAAAATCAAAGTATGAAATAGAAAACTATTTTAACCTATGTGAAGAGCTTAGTGACCTTCTCTCTAATGAAATAAAGATATATGAATTAAATAAATTAGCTCAACAGGCCATGGAAGCTAATTATAAAGCGCTTATAGTTCAAATCCACCCTCACTTTTTATTTAATTCCTTAGCTACTATAGCATCTTTATGTAGAACCAATCCTGAAAAAGCTAGATCATTAATTCTTGAATTATCAAATTATTTCAGAACAACTTTAAAACGAAATGAAGACTTTATATCTTTAGAAGAAGAACTTGATTTTTTAACCTCTTATTTAAATATTGAAAGAGCAAGATTTGGTGAAAGACTTTCAATAAATATAGATATAGAAGATGGACTTTCACATATAAAAGTACCTGTATTCATTTTGCAGCCCTTGATTGAAAATGCTATAAAACATGGAATATTGCCTAAAATAGAAGGTGGAACCATGAATCTTATAATTAAAGAAAAAGAAGATAATATTTTATTTTCAGTAAAAGATGATGGTGTTGGAATGAGTGAAAATAAAGTAAAAAATATATTATTATATAATAATGATGGAATTGGTATGAAGAATGTAAATGAAAGATTAAAGCTTTTATATGGTGATAAAAGCAAATTAAATATAAAAAGCGCTTTAAATGAAGGTACTACAGTTTATTTTCAAATCCCTAAAGAAAGGTTGTAAATTATGAAAAATATTGATTATATTATTGTTGAAGATGAAGCTCCTGTAAGAGATGAATTAAGTTTTATATTAAAAAAATTTGATAAATTAAATCTAGTTGGCTCTTATTCAAATGGTACTGAAGCTTTAAATTTCATTAAAAAAAATAATATTCAACTAATATTTTTAGATATCAATATTCCAAGCATTAATGGTATTGCTCTTGCACAAAAACTAAAAGAATTGAAATATAATGACATAAAAATAGTATTCGTAACCTCTTATGATGATTATGCAATAAAAGCTTTCGAACTTGAAGCTGTAGATTATATATTAAAACCTTTTGATGAAAAAAGAATAACTAATTCTATTAATAGAATATATAAATATTTTGAAAATAATACTTTTGATTCAAAGAATATTGATTTAAAAATTGAAGAAATACTAAAACATATTCATCAAGAAGATAATAAGTTAAAAAAATTTCCTTGTGAACTTCATGGCAGAACAATATTTCTAGATATAGATGAAATTTATTTTTGCTTTACTTTTAATAATGCAACCTATGTTAAAACAAAAGATAAAGAATATCCCACTATGTTTACCTTATGGGAAATAGAAGATAAAACAAATTTCTTTAGAATTCATAGAAGTTATATAATAAACCTTAAATATGTAAGAGAATTATTTCCATTATTCAATTATAATTTAAAAGTAGTTATGGATGATAATGAGAAAACTGAAATTTCCGTAAGCAGAAACAAGGTAAAAGAGCTAAAAAGACTTTTGGGATTGTAAACATAAACTAAAAAAGAGAGTTCAACGAACTCTCTTTTTTTACATATTAGAGTATTTTTCTACATCACTGCCAACTAGTTTCTTTTTAGATACAGTTAAAAATAAAACTAGAGATGCTATAGCTATAACTATACCTATAGGATAAGCTATTGAAGTAGCTATTTGAAATCCTTCTGGGGCAACAAGTATATAAGTAACTGCAACTGCTGTCATAAATGTTGCTGGTATAGATACAAACCAATGCGATTTATGGTTAAGAGTCATATACATAGCACTTGCCCATAAAACAACCATAGCTAATGTTTGATTTGCCCAAGCAAAATATCTCCAAATAATATTAAAATCTATTAAAGTTAAGCCATAAGCTATTACAAACAAAGGTAAACTCAACATTAATCTATTTTTAATAGGTCCTTGTTTATAATTTAAAAAGTCTGCAATAGTAAGTCTTGCACTTCTAAATGCTGTATCGCCAGAAGTTATTGGACATGCTATAACTCCAAGTATAGCTAAGACTCCTCCTACTTTTCCAAGTAATGAAGTTGATATAATATGAACTATACCAGCTTGACCACCTTGTTCTGCTAAAGCTTTTCCCAATCCTTCTGTTCCATGAAAGAATGTCATAGCTGCTGCTGCCCAAACTAATGCAACAATACCTTCTGCAACCATAGCTCCAAAAAAGCAAGCTCTGCCTTCTTTTTCATTT
The DNA here is from genome assembly GCF_014836835.1 of Clostridium faecium. Taxonomy (GTDB): domain Bacteria; phylum Bacillota; class Clostridia; order Clostridiales; family Clostridiaceae; genus Clostridium_J; species Clostridium_J faecium. The sequence goes on from NZ_JACSQB010000027.1 coordinate 3,737, forward strand.
CCAATACATCTAGCCATCATTGGTGATTGTGTTGCATGGAATCCTGAAATTGCTCCACAAGCAATAGTTACAAACATCATTGGCCATATTGGTAAGTTATCAGGATGTAAATTTTTAATAGTAAGTTCTGGAATATTAAAATCTCCAAATACTATTCCACCGCCAACACCTATAGCCATAACAAGTAAACATAATCCAAATATAGGGTAAATTTTACCTATAAGCTTGTCTATAGGTAAAACAGTAGCTAATATAAAATATATAAAAATTATATATAACCAAAATGTTTTATCTAACTTATCTGGAGTTAAACTAGCAAGTAATCCTGCTGGTCCTGTTATAAATACTGTACCTACAAGTATAAGAAGTACAACTGAAAACCCTCTCATAAATTGTTTAAATCCATTGCCAAGATATTTTCCAACCACTTCTGGAATACTAGCTCCATCATGTCTAACTGATAACATGCCAGAGAAGTAATCATGTACTGCACCTGCAAAAATACATCCAAACACTATCCATAAAAATGCTGCTGGTCCCCAAAGTGCTCCTGAAATTGCACCAAATATTGGTCCAAGTCCAGCAATATTTAAAAATTGAATTAAGAAAATTTTTGCTGGAGGAAGCTTAATGAAATCAACACCATCTTCAAGTCTTACAGATGGAGTCTTAATGTTTTCATCCATTCCAAACATTCTTTCAGTAAACTTTCCATAGATAAAATAACCTAAGATAAGAATTACTATTGATGATAAAAATGTAATCATATAATACCCCCTATTAACAATATAATTGCTTATAAGAATTTAAGTTCCTACAAAAGTATAAGATATATTTTTAAATTTTTAAACAATTATACTGTAAGCGTACAAATTAAAGAGTTAAATGGTAAAAAAACTTCAGTGAACAAAAGTAAAAATTATCTCTAATTGTTTAAAATTAAAAATCACTGTGAAATAAATCATATTAAATAACCTAAAAAATGCCTAGGAAATTATCATGTATTGATAATTTCCTAGGCATTTTAATTATAAATGGTCAATATACACTTTATTTTTCTTCTTTTTTATTTACAAATAAAGTTCCATCACTTTGAATTTCTGCATAATAGACTTCATCTATAGACTTTACACCAGAATTCTTTAATTGCTTTTCTAACCACTTTTTAGTAACATTTACTTCTTTTAAATTATGTTCAATTACAGAGCCATCAGATATTAACTGAATTGGAAGATACTTTTTAGGTGTAGGCTTTATTTTCATATCTTCTTTAGTAACTTCTTGATAATTATCCTTTTTAAGTACACTTAATTTTCCATTAGGCTCTATAATAGCATAATCAACTTCACTAACAGAAAATATGCTTTGCTCTCTAAGTAGCATGGTTAAATCTTCAGAATTCATTCTTAAATCTACCATTACTTTTCTAATAATTTTACCATCTTTGATTACAATACTTGGTTCACCATCAAGTAATCTTCCTAATTTATGAGATTTAACAGTGATATATGCAGTTAATTCAGCTAAAACACACCACCAAACTAAACCTATTATTTCATCGATAAAAGGTTCATTATCTACAGTTATAATATTAGCTACAATAGAACCAATGGTTATTCCTGTAACATAGTTAAAAAACGTCAGCTGGCTCATTTGCTTCTTACCAAGTATTCTAGTCAATACAAGTAAAGCCAAAAAAGATAAAGTTGTTTTTAAAAGTAATATTAAAATATCCATGAAACTAATACCCACAGTATCCACCGCCTAAAATAAATTTGTATTAGTAAATTGTTGCGCTTATATTTATATAATTGAGAATTGACGATTGACAATGGACAATTATGGATTTTCCATTCCTGGGGTTCAGTATAATATGGTACTATATCTGTAACATTGGATGATAATTTAGTAACATTGGTTATATCTATAATAAGTACTATAATCACTGGTTTTATTTCCGAACTATACTGTACCCCAGGGTAACCCTAAAGGGCTTCCCGTTGTTCCTCAAGGTGGTAAAGAAATTAGTTTGATAGGACTAATTTCAACTGAAATTGTCAATTCTCCATTGTCCATTATTAATTAATACATTAAAAGGTTAACTTACACTAGGATATACATTTGACTTTAGAGTAGTATATATATTATGTCTCTTCTAAAGTTAAATATGTAAAAATACAAAATACAGCCTAAAAATAAAATAAGAAGTCATTTCACAAATTGAAATAACTTCTTATTTATATATAATTTAATAATTAACTTAAAGCATTATGCTGAATTTTAATATACTCTTCAAGCTCATTAAGTGATGATGTTATGAATTCATATATGACATATTCAGGATTTATTAATTCAATAAGTGATTTTATCACTTTATTTGAAAAAGGTTTATGTCTATCTATATTCATAACATGCTTATATATGTTTTCATTCATTTCTTTTAAAGTTAGCTTATTTTTATTATTTTTCTCTATTTGTTCTATAATGTATTTCCCTGACAATGAACAGCTAAGATGTACACCTTTAATAAATTTTTTTAACTCTCCAAGATTATTAACTACTTCTATTAAATATTTAACTCCAAATTCTTCATTTTCTATATAATGATTTGTATTCATTAAATGTCCAGTGTCTAACATAAAGCCTTTATTTTCATAATTGACCTTTTCTAACAAAGTTAATGCTGTGTTTTTATCTAACATGGTAAGTCCTGGCCACCATAAATTTTCAAATAAAAGTTTTATATTTGTATTTAATCCTTTGAATATCTCATTTATTAATTCTGCTGTAACTTCTATTATTTCATCATCTGAATAATTAAATTTATAATTATAAGAGTGTTCTAACTGTACATGAGAAACATGAAAAACTACATACTCTGCTCCAAGTTTATCAGCAATTTCTATTTCTTTTCTGTAATTCTCTACTATAACATCCTTTTTTATATCTCCATAATATCTTTTAATACTGTCTATATCTCCAAACTGTCTTAAAAGTTCTTTTTCATCTTCACGCCAAAAATCAATCCAGCTAGGATAATATGATAGGTGAATTCCTTTAATCACATCTTTTGAAATTGTATCCTCTTGCCACATTAAAGGCTTTAACAATTCAATTCCATCTATGCTATTTTTCTCCAAGAATTCTTCTAATTTTTTAGAATCATAATTAAATCTTTCAATATCATATTGATATGTGGAGAAGTTTATAAGCTTTAACAATCAGTGGAGCCTCCTTTGTACTTTTCTGTTTTTTCTTTATTTTTCTCCACTATTTTATTGAATATATAATCATATCCATTTTGTGAATGTGGTATCATACAATTGCTACAATCCTTAACTCCATTAAAGTTGCTATTATTTCCTCCACACTCTTCTAAAAAGTAAAGTGGACAATAACAAAATAAACAATTAAATTTATCCTCATCCTTTACCTTATGACAAGGAAAAAATTCACATTCCTTGTGTTGAAAAAACTTATAATTTTCACTCATATATATATCTCCCTTCATTTTAAATCTCTTCTTCTATATTTCCTTCTATTTTCAAATAAGTCTTTTTTAATTCTTTAATCTCTTCTTCTGAGGCATTATAATAACCTCTATCTATACACTCCATTAAAGTTTCTACCATGGTTAAATATGCCCATTTGTTGTTTTCTATTAACATTTTTTTCATTTCATTATTACTTACATAAACTTCTTGCATACTTTTAAATATCCAGTTATTAACCTTATCGGTAGTTGCAGCTAATCCTAATATGTTTTCAAATCTTTCATTAATCTTTTGAACTCCATGATATTTATGCTGAAGCATTCCATCAATCCATTTTGGATTTAAAAGTCTAGTTCTTACTCCTCTTTCAATTGACTTATCAACACTATCTGTTTCTACTTTTTCTCCTGTGGTATCACTTATATAAATTTCTGCTTTTTTGCCTTTTGTTATTTCTATTGATTTAGAAAGTCCTCCAAAAAATTCATAATAATGATCAAGGTCTGTAACTTCATATTCATGGCTACTTCTAATTTGTGATACTATTTCAACTACTGAAAGATTTTTTTCTAAAAGTCCTTCAACCTTTCTTCCATTGAAACTACTACTATATACATATTTTAGACTAGTTAAATATTCTTGTCCAATCTGACTTTCATCTTTCCAATTAGAGGTTTCAATAAGCTTAGTAACATTGGTTCCATAGCTTCCTTCTTCAGGTCCAAAAATTCTAGAATAACATAATTCTTCTGCATCTTCTTTACTGTATCCCTGAGAAATTAACTCTTTATATATCTTTTTACAATTAGCTTTAAAATAATTTTCTTCATCACTTTCTTTTAAATTCCAAATAAGTTTAAAAACTTTATTTAAATCACCAATTAAATTAGGAAACATATCTCTAAAAAATCCACAGATAGTTATAACTACGTCTATCCTTGGTCTTCCTAACTCTTCTATTGGAATTACTTCATATTCTGGCATAAAAATATTTGCCTTATTTTTAACTTTTACCCCAAGATAAGCTAATATTTGACCTATAGTTTCCCCTTGAGTTCTTGAAGTTTCAAGTCCCCATAAAACAACTGCTATACTTTTAGGATAAATGCCACTTTTATCTTTATAACATTGAATGGTGTTTTCTGCAATATTTTTTCCTTGTATACAAGCTGAATCTGTAGGAATCATTCTTGGGTCAAATTGATAAAGATTATAGCCTGTAGGAAAAACTTGAGGATTTCTAATAATATCTCCTGCAATCTTTGCATTTAAATATCTTCCATTTAGCCCCTTTAAAAGTCCTTCTTCCTCATAATTTTTCATAGAATTCTCAAAAGCTTTTTTTCCCAATTCTAAAGAATCTTTTATTTCTTTTAATAATATTTCATCACATTTTATATTAACTTTTTGGAAATTCATGTAATCTTCTACTAATTTTGATGCATCCTTTTCCAATTTTTCAAGTATTTTCACATCATTATCTTTAAGGAGTTTGTCATAATCATAACCTTTAATTTCTGCTAATATCCTTTTTATAGATTTTCCTTCTGCCCTATCATATTTAACTATTGATTTCATATATTCTAAAGCTTCATCTTTGCTATAGCCTTTTCCAAATATATGTAATCCCTTTGGCATTAAAGAATTTTTTATTCTATATAATTCATTTTCAACCTCATCTATAGATAAGTTGTCCATATTTAACTGTTTTAATTTTTCTAGGAATTGAACTTTAATTTTTTCAAGACTATTAGGTCTTAAAAGTTCTGCTTCTTTATATTCTGATATTATTTTTTCTAGTTCACTAAGTTCTCCATAAAGTTCACTTTTAGTAAAGGGCGGGCTTTGATATCCTATAGTAACTGCATGAGAACGCCTTTTTGCAATTACTGCTTCTGAAGGATTACCACAATAATAAAGATAAAGATGAGGCAGTTTTCCTATTAATTTGTCTGGGTAACATTCTCCACTCATTCCACATTCTTTACCACTTAAAAATTCAACAGTTCCATGAGTGCCTACATGAATTATTACATCTGCTTTAAATTCATCTCTTATATATTTGTAAAAAGCAACATATTGATGATGAGGAGTTAATTCTTTATCATGATAAGCCTTTTTTGGATTTTCATGTATTCCTCTGCTAGGCTGAAGACCAATAAATATATTTCCTGATATTATTCCTGGAATTAAAAAATTATTATTATAACTCATTATATCTCCAGGCGCCTTTCCCCAATCTTCAATTATCTTTTTATCTTCTTTATCTTCTCTATACTTTTCAACAGCATATTTAATCATATACTGATTATTTTCACTTTCCCATTTTGGAGAATTTACAATTTTATTCACAGTAAAGTTTTCCATAAGATATTCCTTACTGGTATTTCCTACAGTATAATTATTTTCTTTTAAAATATTAAGAACATTTTCAACAGAAGTAAAAGTATCTAAAAATCCTCCTCCAAATATATTTCCCTCACCTGGAGGATAGTTGTAACATATAACTGCAACTTTTTTATCTTTATTAGATTTCTCCCTAAGTTTTATCCAATTTTTTATTTTTTCCCCAAGTCTTTCTACTCTTTCTTCAATGATTTTTAATTGGCTGATTTCCACATCAAATTCTTCATCTATTTCCTCTACTTCAACAGCTCCAACAGGAATAGTTTCAATTGCTCCATCCAATTCTGGAAGCATCACAGTAATTAAAAACTCTGATGGATTTAACCCTTTTTTAGAATTCTTCCATTCAGCTATTTCCTTTTTAGACATGAAAAAAGGGTGAATATATTGAGCTTCTAAATTTTCTAATATATTAATTCCTCTCTGAGGATTTCCTCCCATAGGACCTGCCCCAAGCCTAAAGGACATAAAATTTACTACTACATCTGGCTTTTTATTTCCTAAAGAATTTAACAATCTTTCAATTTCTTCAAGGTTCTTCTTACTATTCCCTTTGCATGCTATTGGAAGTATATTTGCAAACTCTTCTATTCTTTCAATTATTTTTGCTACACAATTACAAGTCTTATTTGGATAACTATGTCCATAAAAAAGTACTGCAACTAATGGTTTCTTCTCTTTTAATTTATATAGACTGTGATATTCATTAATATTTTTAAAATATTTCATATCTTTTGGAGTACAAATAGAAACCTCACTTATAACCATAGGCTCTAAAGGCTTAGGTAAGGTTTTGCAATTACCATATTCCCTTAAAATTAAATACAGAAGATTTTTAATTTCATAAGTTCCTCCATTCATCCAATACTTAGTTATATGAATATAATTTTTCATATCTTTCATTTTTCCAAAAGGAAGATATGTACCTATTTTTTCTGTTATGTTCATCATTTTTTTCATGGATTCCATATCCATCTTTTTTTCTTCAGATTTCCCCATTTTCATATCTTTTGCAGAAAAACTGCCTAATTTTAAAAGCTTTCTAATATGTCCATTTTCCCCTCCAATAGGAACAATATCTCCCTCATATTCTCTGCAAGTTTTTAAAATTTCATTTTGAATTTCTTCCATAGAACCCATTAAATCTAAAATTAAAAATTGAGATGATTTTATTGATGAATTAATTTTATCTAGCTGATTTTTTCCTTGTCTTCCAACATAAAAAACTTCTAACCTGAAAATTTTTCCATAACTTTTAATTATATCTCTATATGCCTTTATCACATCTAAAATAATAGGATTAGACACAGTTATAATAGTTAATTTCATTCTTATTCACTCCATATCCCTTTTACTATAAACATTGGCTTATTAACGTCTTTATCCACTGTTATACTACCTTTTACATTAAATACTTCCTTCATAGTAGTTTCATTAATAATCTCTAGAGGATTTCCTTTTCCATAAATTTGTCCATTCTTTATAACAACTAATTCATCAGAATATTTAGCTGCTTGATTTATGTCATGTAAAACCATAACAATGGTAATATGATTTTCTCTATTTAAAGAATATATAAGATCTAAGATTTCGATTTGATAACATATATCTAAAAAAGTTGTAGGTTCATCAAGTACTAATACTTTTGGTTTTTGCGCCAACGCCATAGCTATCCAAGCTCTTTGCTTCTCTCCTCCTGAAAGAGTGTCAACCACTCTTTCAGAAAATTTATCCATCCCTGTTTTCTTTAGTGCCCAATTAACTGCCTTTTCATCTTCATCTGATTTATTACTAAATAATTTTTTATGTGCAAATCTCCCATACTTAACTAAATCTTTTACTGTAATATCTCCTGAGTTCCCATGATTTTGATTCATTATAGCCAGTTCTTTTGCCACATTTTTATTTTTCATTTTAAAAATATCATTTCCATTTAAATAAACTGTCCCATTATTAGGCTTTAAATTTCTACATAAAGTTCTAAGTAAAGTTGTCTTTCCTGAACCATTTGGACCTATAAGTGTAATTATTTTACCTTTATCAATACTTAAATTTAAATTGTTTATAATATATTTTTCTTTAAAAGAAATGGAAATATTATGACCACAAAGAATATCCATATTATTCCCTCCTTAAAAGATATAAAAAAAATGGAGCTCCAATAGCTGCCATAATCACCCCTACAGGAATTTCAATTGGACTGAATATAGTTCTAGCTATTGTATCACTATACATTAGCACTGCAGAACCTAAAAATACAGAACCAGGTATTAAATATTTATAATCTGTACCCACTATAAGCCTTACTATATGTGGTACTATAAGTCCTACAAATCCTAAAAGCCCAACAACACTAACAGCACTTGCAGCCAATAATGCAGCTATAACTGTAGCTATAAGTCTTGTTGATTCCACATTTAATCCAAGTCCCCTTGCCACATCATCACCTAAAATTAATATATTTAGTTTTTCTCTCATTAAAAAAGCAAGAATTAATCCAAGTACAGTATAAGGTAAAATCATTTTAACCTGTGGCCAGCTTCTTGCTGAAAGACCTCCTGCCATAAACATTAATGCTCCATGAACTCTATCTGCATAAAACACCATAAGTCCAGTAATTCCTGCACCTAAAAAAGCTGACACTGCCACCCCTGATAATATTATTCTATTAGGCTTAATCCCATCTTTCCATGCAATTATGTATATTGATATAGATGCTGCCATAGCTCCAATGAAAGCTACTATAGGAACAAATTGAATATGTTGTGGAAACAAAATTAGTATTATTATTCCTGCAAGTCCAGCACCAGAGGATATTCCAATTATCTGTGGGTCTGCTAAGGGGTTCCTCATAACCCCTTGCAGAATTGCTCCAGAAACTGCTAAATTTATACCAACTAATGCTGCTACAATAGTCCTTGGAATTCTTACATTCCATATAACCTGCCTTCTAGCATCTTCTGTATTATTTAAAATTACTTGAAAAATTTCTTTAATAGGTATTTTCATACTTCCCAATGAATTGCTGACAAAAAAGCCACTTACAGCAATTATGGCAAACACTATAATTATGGAAGTTTTCCATCTTCCATTACTTTTCAACTTTTCCATATACATCTGGATACACTACCTTTGCCATATATTCTATAGAATCTCCAAATCTCTCTCCAGGGTTATGTAAAAATAAATCCTGTGGTAAATAGTATATCTTTCCTTCTTTAACTGCTCTTAATCCATTCCATGCTGGATTTGACTCTAAATCAGCTTTTATTTTTTCCTCTGCCATTTCTTTAGATTTAACCATAGTAGTAACTAATATAATATCCGGATCCTCTTCTATTATTTTTTCTATACTAAATGGCACATTTTCTTGACCCATTTTATCTGATTTTATCCCTGATGCTATATTTTTTAAATTTAATATTGAAGCTACATTTCCAGCTATACTGTTATCAAGTTTTAAAGATACATCTTTTGAACTAACATAAAGAATTGCAACTTTTTTCTCTTCATTAGGAAGTTTATTAACTATTTTTTCTTTCTTATCTTCCAATTTTTTTATAAGTTCATCTGATTTAGTAGTATTATCATTAATTTGACCAAATAGGTTTAGCTTGTCTTTAACTTCATCATAGGTTTTCATGCTAAGTATTACAGTTGGAATATTAGCTGCTTCAAGAGTTTCAACAAATTTATCATGAAGACCTACTTGTCCAATTACAAAGTCTGGATTTAGAGACATAAGTTTCTCCATATCAATGTTATATACTGCCCCTACACTTTCTACAGATTTTGCTGCTTCTGGTACTATGCTAGAGCCCTTATCTTCACTTTTAGCAATTGCAACTCCTCCAGTCTCATAATGTATTCCTAAAAAAGTTCCTGAAAGAACTGCAATTTTTTCAGGTTTTTTCTCTAAATTAACAGTACGTCCCAAATCATCTTTTATCTCTAATGGATAAGCTTTCTTTTCTTCTGCTTTAGAACTTTCTTCTGTTTTTACAGTTTCTTTTGGAGTATCTTCCACCTTTTTTTCTCCACAACCAGTTAATAAAATACTAGTTGATAATACTGCTGTCATAATTAATGCAATGGTTTTTCTCATAGTTTTCATCTCTTAAATACCTCTTTTCTTTGTTTTTATAATTAACTAAAACTCTTATAATTTATAAAACTTTAAACACATCCTCTTACAGTGCTGGCAATTTCTCTATCACCTAACTCTTCCAATTTGTAATATTGACCATTCATAGCCTCCGCAATATTCTTTGCAAGACCTAACTTTATAAAATCCTGTTCTGTATCTATAACTATAGATTGAATCTTCTCTGCTGCAATTTTATTAGCTATTTCTATTGCTTCTTCATAGGGATCCCCATCATTTAATGAGGAATTTGTCCTTCCATCAGATACTAATACTAAAACTGGTACCATTTCAGGATCTTTCTTTTTAGCAGCTTTTAAAATCTCATACCCTTTAAAAAGCCCAGCTGATAATGGAGTTTTTCCACCGGTAGGCAGATCTTTAAGACTTTTTTGTGCAAGCTCCACACTTCTAGTTATACCAAGTAAAACTTCTGCTTGTTTTTTTCTAAAGGCAATCATTCCAACTTTATCTCTTTTTTCATAAGCATCAGTAAGCAATGATACAACTGCTCCTTTAACTGCACTCATTCTCTTTTTAGCACCCATAGAACCACTAGCATCTACCACAAACAATATGGTAGTACCAGTTCTTTTTTCTCTTACTTTCTCTCTAAAATCACTTTTATTTATTACAAAGGCAAGTCCATTTTTTTCTCTTAAACTCTGATAAGGTGCTGCTGCTCTTAAGGTAGCATCAAAAGCTATATCTTTCATTTTATCTTTAGGCAAATTATATTTTACATATCTTCCTTGCATCAAATCTGTTTTAGTTTTACTTCTCTTTCCGCTGCCCCTGCGATTTTTTCTGTCTATAGGTTTTATATCTAAAGACTTTATTGTAAACACATTCCCTATTTCATCCACTACATCATTATCAAATTCATCGTTTCCTTCATTTTTACTTTCTTCTAAATTTTCTTCATTTTCCAAGTTGTCTTCTTCATTACTCACATCATTTTCTTCATCTGCATTGCTTTTTTCATTGTTATCCTCAAAACTATTATCATCTTCTCTTTCTTCTGTTTGCGGCGGCTCATTATCATTTTCTTTTTTATCATCTATTTCTTCTTCGCTGTCCTCTTTTGTATCCTCATTATCACTAACTGATGGTGGCACTTCTCTCATTCTGTGAGGAAGAGCAAATTCTGCTGCTTCTTTAATATCATTTACATTTACATTTTTCCTATTGTCAAAGGCGGCAATTGCCTTTGCTGTTTCAATTATTACAATTTCTGCCCTATTTCCAGCACAATTAGCTTCTTTAGAAATTTCAGCTGAAAGATACATTATACTCTCTGACACTTGAACCTTATTGAGAACTTCAATTCCTTTCACAATTTTATTCATTAATTCTTTCGATTGATTTTCAAAGTTATTTATGTACTCAATTGGATTTTTCTCATACTCTAATCTTCTCTTGATTATTTCTTTCCTCTCATCCAAATCATCACTTCCACTTGTTTCTACATATAACCCAAATCTATCTAAAAATTGTGATTTTAATTGTCCTTCTTCTGGATTCATAGTTCCAACTAAAACAAAACGTGATGAATGAGTAAAAGATATTCCTTCTCTTTCAACGTGATTTATGCCTGAAGCTGATACTTCAAGAAGACATTTAACAATATGTTCACTTAAAAGATTCACTTCATCTACATATAAAATATTTCCATCTGCCTCTTTTAAGATTCCCATATCTGGTTTTCTTACACCTTCACTAATAGCTTTTTCAATATCTATAGTACCTAATAATCTATCTTCTGTAATATTTAAAGGAAGATTTATTACTTTCATATTATTTATTACTTCTGCAAGTCCACGAACAAGAGTAGATTTAGCTGTACCTTTTTCTCCACTTATTAAGACTCCACCAATAGATGGATTAATAATATTTAATATAAGTGCCTTTTTAATCTTTTCTTGTCCTACAACTGCAGTGAAAGGATAAACAAAGTTTTTTTTCATTTGAAATTACTCCTTTCAACTATACTAATTCTGCTTCTTTAATTATTTCTTTAACTTTCTCAAAATTTATAACTCCTTCTTCAAAAGGTTTTCTTCTCATTCTATGAGGAAGTACGAGCTCCGCTGCTTCCAACATGTCTTCACTTATAACTTCTTCTCTTCCATTAAAAGCTGCTATAGTCATTGCTGTTTTAATCATGCTTATATCCGCTCTATGTCCATCTACATCCATTTCAATACTTATTTTTGCTGCTATTTCAAGAATCTTATCATCAAAGCTTACATTTTTTAATAATTCTTTAGCTTTTGAAATTTTTTCCCTTAAATCCTGTTGTTCCTTTTCAAAGCTTAATGCAAATTTTTTATTGTCTTCTTCATATTCAAGTCTTCTCTTTATAACTTCAACTCTTTTTTCAGTGTCTCTCTCTCCAATGACATCTACTACCATACCAAATCTATCTAAAAGTTGTGGTCTTAAATCTCCTTCTTCTGGATTCATAGTACCAACTAAAATAAATTTTGCAGGATGGGAAAAAGAAACCCCTTCCCTTTCTATTGTATTCACTCCCATAGCTGCTGAATCTAAGAGTACATCCACTACATGATCATCTAAAAGATTTACTTCATCTACATAAAGTATATTTCTATTTGCATCTGCTAAAATACCAGCTTCAAATCGTTTTTCACCATTTTTAATTGCATATTCAATATCCAGTGTTCCTACTACTCTGTCTTCTGTTGCACTTACTGGAAGGTCAATCACCTTCATCTTTTCCTTTACTTCTTTTAAAGCTTCCTCTTTATTAATTTTATCTAAACATTTTTCACACATATTACTTCTATCTTTAGGGTCACATCTAAAAATACAACCTTCTACTTGAGTTCTTTCTGGTAGCAATTCTGCAATAGCACGAACAGCTGTAGATTTAGCTGTACCTTTCTCACCTCTTATTAAAACTCCTCCAAGATGGGGATTGATTACATTAAGTATTAGAGCTTTCTTCATATTTTCTTGTCCAACGATTGCTGTAAATGGATATACATTTTTTATACCTTTCATTTGTGAACTCCTTTCAATTATCAATAAGTTATAATTTAAATAAAAAAACCTCTGCAACGCATACAGAGGTCAATTTCATAAATATAATTATATAAAAGTTTATAAAACCTTATATAAACCCTTGCAAATCTTCCCTCCGAAGTTACATGTAAAATATTAGGCAGGTCTCCTGACTCACGGGTCTTTCTCCACCATCCTTCCCAGATTACTCCAGTGGATTTGGTTTTGTCTCCGTATACAGTAGCGGGGGCTGTAATGGATTTTCACCATTTTCCCTATTAAACCTCCTATAGGTACCTAAATATTTATTAAATTTTATTTTAGTTAAATAAATTTAGTTCATATTTTAAATAATGATTTATTTAAATTTTTGATTAAATACTTCTTCAACTTCACTTATATTTTCTTTCCACTTTTCAATATCATTTTGATTTAAAATTTCAATGGCTCCGCCTTGAATTTCTCCAGCGGAATTTTCCATCATCTCTTCCATATCTCCTTCGATATTTATATAATTTCTTTTTAATGAATTTAAAACATCTTCTCTTCCACTCCACTTTCCTCTCTCATGAAGTTCCAAAAATCTTCTAGATATTTCTTCTAGTGCAAATTTATTATTCTTTTTAAACCACTGAAGCATATCTTTATCATTTATATAGATATCTACTAATTTATCAATATCCTTACTATCAATGTTTTCACAAAGACACTGCCAGTTAAATATATTTTGAATAGAATTCATAAATTCAGCAGCACCCATATATCCTTTTTTCTTTATTCCTTCTTTCCAAAGAGGATTAAAAAAAGTATCTTTCATATTTTCTTTTAATTCCTCTTCTGTTTTTGAAATCTTAACTTTTTCCTGCCCTTCACTTCTACCATAATATTCTTTTAAGGCTTTTCCATCAAAATGTTTTTTTACTAAACTAAAGCCACCTTGAACAGAAGAAAAAAAGCTGGAAGATAATATATTATATCTTTTAGAGCTGGTAGTTTGGTAAGATATCTGAGAATCTTTTATGTTTTTTACAAACTCATATTTAGCCATATCACCATTTAAATTTTCACCATAGGCATAGGAAGAAAAGTGTACAAACACCTTAGCAATGTCTTCCTCATCTTTCCACGCACTAGCCTTTAATGCCAAATCAACTCCAGCACCATAAGCTCCTGGCTTATCTCCAAAAATTCTCATAGTTGCATGTCGATTTATATCCTTATCCTGTCCTATATCCAATAAATATTTTTCGATATTTAAAGTATTTTTCTTAACAAAATTTTCACTTAAAGGCTCATCTAAAGAAGATGCCATAACTATAGCTTTATCCATAAATTTTATAGCATCTGGAAAAGAATCTCTTAATATACCAGATATTCTTATAGTCACATCAATTCTTGGACGTTTTAGTTCTTCCAGTGGTATTACATCGATATCCACTACTCTGCCTGCATTATCCCAAACTGGAGTTATGCCCATTAAATATAGTATTTGAGATAGCTGTTCTCCTTTTGTTACTGATATATCTGTAGAAATCATGTTCATTGCTATTTTTTCAGGAAAACATCCTTCTTCACTTACATACTTTTCTATAAGTTTTTCTGCAAGATTACATCCTACTTTATATGCCTCTTTAGTAGGAATTTTTTCACAATCCATTAAATAAAAATTTCTCCCTGTTGGAATAATATTTTTTAAATTTTCACTAGGTAACCCTGACATTGACGGTTCAATATATTTTCCTTCTAAAGCATTTATAAGATTTTTCATTTCAATATCTAGTAAAAGCAGGTTACTGTAAATTTCCATTACATCTTTTCTTAGTTCTTTTAAAACTGCCTTTTCTATATTTTCATATTGATTTTCTATGCTTTCATCACCATCAATAAACTTACTTATTAAGTCTAAAATAGCTAAATCATATTTATAATCTTCTTTATATAATTTTTTCATAACTTTTGCACTATTACTGCTGTTATCAATATACTCTTTAATTAATGATATATTTTCTTCAGTTTGAAAATTTTCTCCAAAGACATGAAGCTTTTCCACTCTACTATTATTTATATATTGAACTAAATAATTTTTTAAACTCTTTACTCCCTCAACAAAAGTTTCTTCCTTAGATAATATTTCTTCTGCTCCAGTTAATTCTTTTAAACTTTTTTCTAACTTTTCTTTTATCAACAACTTTTGATTACTATTTAAAGTTTCTGCTTCAATATAATCATTTATTAAACTTATAATTTTAGAATTTTTAATATTAATATCAATCGCTGATGGCAAATAATCTACTATTACTGCATTACTTCTTCTTTTAGCTACAATTCCCTCTGTACCTACAGCTGCATTATATAAATAAATATTAGGTGTACTTCCAAGCACAATATCTGGATAACATTTTTTCGATAATCCATTAGTTTTTCCTGGTAAATTTTCAAGACTGCTACCTGTACCTATATGTACTATAGCATTGGCTCCTATTATATCTTCTACATATTTATAGGTTGCAATATAGTTATGAGGAGGAGGGCATTTAGGATCATGTAATATTTTGCACACCTCCCCAGTACATTTAGAACCATAACAGCCTCTTTTAGGCTGAACCATAATATATACATTTCCAAATTTGAGTCCTGTAATTATTATGTCTTTGTCATAAACCATACTCTCTCCTGGTGGTTCCCCCCAACTTTTTTCTATTTCATTTCTTGTTTCAATATGTAAATTTTTATAAAAGGACATATATCCACCATCACCATCTAATGGCATTTTATAAAGAACTCTACCAGATGTTATTATGTCTTCTATAGAAGTCCATCTAAAATCGTGATAAGCTTTCTTATTCATTATTACATTTAAAAGTTCTTCTCCGTTTTCAGGTATGTTTTCCACAAAATACCCTTCAGATTTAAGCCTTTTTAATATTTCTACTGATGATTTAAAAACTTCTAATCCAGCGCCTAATCCAATTGTTGCCTCTACACCTGAACAGGGTGCGTTATGTATAAAAAGCACCATTTTTTTGTCCTTATTGTTGGTATTTCTAAGATTAATCCATTTAAGAACTCTTCCAGCAAATCTTTTCACTCTATCCCCTATAGGTTCATACTCACCATTTTTATTTCTTGCTCCTATAATTATTGGCTCAATCATTCCAGCCATCTCAGGTATAGTAAAGTAAGTTGGTGCCTCCTGTGATAATCCTCCTTGATTTTCACTCCAGCTATGAATATCCTTGTAATAACTTATAATTGGTTTAAACACTGGAATATTCATTTCCTTAAAAATTTTTACTGCTTGGTTAAATATATTATTACAATTGTTATTTCCAATAGCAGCAAGCATTTGAAGATTTATAAATCCATCTATAATAAGATTATTCTCATAAGAAAAATACTCTTTTATAATATCTCTAAAATTTTTCACATTAGAATCCTTTTCAGAAGAAGCATAACTAAACACTGGTATTACCTTAACTCCTACAGCTTCCAATTCACTTATTAATACTTTTTCTACTTCTATATTGTTATTAATAAAACTGCTTCTGTGAATTAAAAGTCCTACCCATTTATACTTTTCTGTTGATTCTTCACCTATGTACCAATTTTTATATTCTTTAAAGGAAGTGAAAACCTTTTTGTTATCCTTATAAAAAATGCCATCAAAAGGTATTTCTTCTGGCTCAAAAATAAGATTTTTACAATGATTTTTCTCTTTTTCATTAAGCTTTAAAAAATGATATGCTATATAATTTAAAGCACTTTTAATATTACTATCACCACCATAGGAAAAGTAACTATTTAAAAACAATGCTTTGTTTTTATCTATATTATAAATATTGTTTTGCAGAGCCTCTCCTCCAATAGGTATTATAGGAATTTCATTTATTTCTTTTTTAATTTCATTTAAAAGTATGTTTATTTCACTATCCATAATTTTATTTCCAACAATTAATGCTTCAGCTCTCTCTTTTAAAAGTTTAATTGTACCTTCTCTTTCTTTTACTACATCTTCTTCTAAAAATTCAATTTTAAAATATTTCGTAGTTGAAGAAAGTTCTATTAGTTTATTTTTTATTAAATCTAATCCAATGGCTATAACAACTTTTTCCTTCAAAATAGAACACCTCCTTAGATAAAATTCACTTTAAAATATATCACTCTGCCTTTTTGCAAAATTTCACAGACATAATAAATAAAATTACAAAATATACAATTAAAACAGCAGCATGTACTATTTTAGTAGTTAAATCTTCACTAACAGACCTTAAAGCTATACTTGTATGGGTAAGAGGCAATACTAATATAAAGTTCTTTATTATAGCTGGCATCTTGTCTAAGGAAAAAAATGTTCCACATAAAAATGACATTGGCGTAATAATAAAACTTGAAAATCTATTCATCTCTTGATGTGAATTAATTACTATACCAGCTATAAAACCTACTGCTGAAAATACTAAGCAATTAAGCATTACCATTATCATAAAATATGGTGTTATATTTAGTCCTGTATTAAATATAAAAGATAACAATATTATTAAAACACCAGAGTATAGTCCTCTCAATGCACCAGCTATTATTTTTGCCAAAGCATATATTGAAATATTGATTGGAGCTATCATAAAAGATTCAAAACTTTTATAATATATTCTGGATATATTTACAGAACTAGATATACTATTATAACTAGAAGTCATTGTCGTCAATGCAATAATTCCTGGAATTACAAAGTGTATATAATCCCTTCCATCTATTTGCATACCTCCTCCTAGTCCCCATCCAAAAGCTATTAAATATAAGATAGGTGAAACCATTGAACTTACAGTTATTGTCCAAAATTTACGTTTAAACAATACAAATTCCTGCCATAATACACTAGAAAAAGCCCACATTACATTTCCACCCTTCTATTAGTTAATTTTATAAATACATCTTCTAAGTTTGATAATCTTACATTTGCAGCTCCATCTAATTTAGAAGCAAACTCCACTGCATCTTCTCTAGTTTCAAAAAACTCTGTTTCTGTTTCTCCATTTTTAAAATATTCAACAGTAAATTTTCCTATCTTTTCAATTAAATTTTTAGGACTATTTAATTCTACTAAAACTCCGCTGTTTATAAGTCCTACTCTATCGCATAAAACTTCTGCCTCTTCTATATAGTGAGTGGTTAATAAAAC
Source organism: Clostridium faecium (assembly GCF_014836835.1). Taxonomy (GTDB): domain Bacteria; phylum Bacillota; class Clostridia; order Clostridiales; family Clostridiaceae; genus Clostridium_J; species Clostridium_J faecium. The sequence goes on from NZ_JACSQB010000027.1 coordinate 21,987, forward strand.
TGTTAACCCTTCACTCTTTAACCTTTTTAAAAGGTCCCACATTTTTCTTCTAGCTGTTGCATCTAATCCTACAGTAGGTTCATCTAAAAGTAATAGTTCTGGATCATGCATTAATGCTGTTGCAATCATAAGCTTTCTTTTCATACCTCCAGAAAAATTCTTAGCAATATCATTTGCTCTATCACTAAGCTCTGTGAATTCTAAAAGCTCCTTTATTCTTTTTCTTCTAAGACTTTTAGGCATATTATAAAGCCTTCCATGAAGCTCCATGTTCTCCCATGCAGTCATTTCAACTTCTAAATTATTTCCCTGAGGAACTACTCCAATCTTTCTTTTTACATCTAATAAATTTCTGTCCATACTTTTTCCATTTATTATAATATCACCTGAAGTTTTTTCCGTAAGAGTACTTATCATTCTTATAGTAGTGCTCTTTCCTGCTCCATTTGGCCCTAAAAGTCCAAAAAATTCTCCTCTTTTAATATTTAAATTCAGTTTATTTACTGCAACTAAATTATCATATTTCTTAGTTAATTCATTAATAGTTAGCACTTTTTACTCTCCTTTTAATTTTATAGAAGTTTTCTTATATAACCTGTTTTTACAAATATTTATCCGTTAAAATTAAATAATTTTATAGAGATTATTATGAGTTTCTGCAATTTCAAAAGAAACTTTTCTTAATGTACACTCCTCCATTCCAATACCATTGCCATTTAAATTTATAATACTTCTAGAAGGACATGCACCTGCACAAAATTTTTCATATTTACAAATATTACATCTCTTTGTTTTTTTAGTTTTTACTTTTATAATTCTTTGTGATTTTTCATCTTGTATATTGCCCATATAATATTGTGGTAAATCTATTAAAGAGCCACAGGGATAAATACTTCCATTAGGGAGAACTACCATTGCTCCTCCATAAGCTGCATGGCAATATCCATTACAACTTCTCTGGGTTTCTAATCGTCTTTTACTATCATCAATTTCTCTTATGACAATTTTTTTCCCAGTTAATTTTTCTAATTCAATTGACCTCTCATATGCTTTTCTTAAATATATTTTTATATCATCAGCTCCTGCAATATTTAAATTACTATTGCAAGCTCTTCCTGTAACTCTTAATAAATCTAACCCTATTCCACCTACATTACCAAGATAAAATGCCAAATCTACAAGTTTATCTAAGTATGAAATATTTTTATTAGTTATAACTGCATTTAAATTAACCATTACCCCTTCTTCTCCAAGGTTTTTTATCCCATTTATAGCTTCCATAGTTCTTCCCCGTAGCTTTTCATTCACTTCAAAAGGACCATCCATACTTATTCCAATAGCTATATTCATTTTTTTTATTTCTCTGGCAATTTCTCTATCTATTAAAGTTCCATTTGTCTGCATTTGAAGTTTTACAGCTTTATTATTAATCTTTAAATAATCATAAATATCCTTAATAAGCTGAAAATTTAAAAGCGGTTCTCCTCCTGCAAGTTGAACTTTAAAGTTAGAATTAGGTATAGCTAATGCTTTTTTCGCCATTTCAAAGGTCATATATTCTTTCTTTTCTCCCCCACTTGCATAGCAATATTTACATCTTAAATTGCAGTCATTTGTTAACCATAATACTAAAAATTTAATATTTTCAAGCACTGTTTATAACTTCTCCTTTATAACTATTTTAAAATTTCATTCATAGCTTAAAATAATACACAGTTCACATTTCACAATTGTGAGCTATGAACTGTGAATTGTAAAATAGTATAATAATGCTAAATAATATGATTAAATTAATCAATTAACTGTAAATTTTAAATATGATCTTCTATGTCACCTTCTATTGAAAGATATATTTCTTTTAATTTTTCTATTGTTTCATCTTTAGCACTCCACATTCCCCTTTGATTGGCTTCCAAAAGTCTTTCTGTCATACTGTGTATTGCCCATGAATTTGCATTTTTAATCCATTCTCTTCTTTCCTCATTAAAAAGGTATGTTTCACTTATCTTTTCATACATCCAATCCTCTACAACATCTGCAGTAGCATCCCATCCAAATACAATATCAACCATTGCAGAAATTTCCTGTGCACCTTTATACCCATGTTTCTTCAGTCCCTCAAACCACTTAGGATTTAAAATTCTTGAACGGATAATTCTTGCTGTTTCTTCATTTACATCTTTTATTTTAGTTCTGGCTGGGTCACTGCTATTGCCACAATAAGCTCTTGGCGATTTTCCTGAATTGGACTTCACAGCTGCAATAAGACCTCCATGATAATTGTAAAAATCATCACTGTCCAACATATCAATTTCTACTGAAGACTCATTCTTTACAGTAACTTCAGCAGAAGCTAATCTTCTTGAAAACACTTCTTTAACTTTTTTGCCATGAAAATTCTTACCATAAGCATGTCCACCCCATAAGGTATATACATCTCCAAGGTCATTTACATCCTCCCAATTTTTACTGTTAATTAGGATTCCAACACCTGCACCATAAGTTCCTGGAGGACATCCAAATATCCTCATTCCTGCTTCTTCTTCAGCCTGTTCCACAGAAAAGCCACTATCTATCAAGTTCTTAATTTCATTTAAAATATTTCTTTTTATATAATTCTCACTTTCATCTTCATCAAGAGATGATGCCATATTAACTGCTTCTTCCACAAGTTCAATAATATTAGGGAAGGTATCTCTAAATAAGCCTGTTATTCTTAATGTAACATCAATTCTTGGTCTTTTTAATTCTTCTAATGGAATGACCTCAAGTCCTATAACCTTATCTGTACTTTCTAACCATTTAGGTTTTATTCCCATAAGATACAGTGCCTCTGCTATGTCATCTCCACAAGTTTTTATGGTTTCTCCAGAATAAATCACCATAACAATATTTTCTGGATATTTTCCTTCATCTTTTAAATATCTATCAATTATATTATCTCCAAGCTGTTTGCCTACTTTCCATGCTGCTTTAGTAGGAACAGCTGCTGGGTCTATTGTATAAAAATTTCTTCCAGTAGGTAAGATACTCACTCTTCCTCTTGTTGGACATCCTGAACCTCCTGGAGGTACAAAATTTCCCCTTACTCCTTCTACAATATATTTAATTTCATCTACTGTGCCCTTTAACTTTGGATTTATAACCTCTGATACAAATTTAAGTGTTTTGTAAATATCTTCAGTTTTCTTGTTGTCTTTTGTATGAAAATATTCTTCTATTATCTCTTTTATAGATTCTAATTTATAATCTAAGCTATGAAATTTTCTAATTATATTTCTCCCTATCTCATCTACTTCATCTAATATCATCAAGTTTGTAATACTATTATTATTAACTTTATAAGGATTATCTTTTAAGTCCCTATAATCAAGGCCTTTAGCTCTACAAATAGATTCTATTAATGATGGAGCTTCTCCATTAGATAATCTCAATAGGGCAAAAACTAAATTTTCAAATCTTTCTCCCTCTGGAACCATTCCAAATATATGAAGACCATCTTTAATTAAAGAACATTTGATCTCTTCAATCCATCCATGTAGTTTTTCAGCAAAAATTTCAAAATTATCATTAATATCTTTTTCAGAAAAATTTAAATCTAAATGATAATTATTTTTTAAAACTAGTTCAACTATTTGTTCCTGTATATAAATTAATTTTCCACTGTCACCATTTTTTCCATGATAATATTGTTTTAATAGCTCATCTAAAGTTTCCATTTCATCATAGGTTCCACTTTGCATAAGTGAAGGTATCAAATGATCAAGTATAACTGCATAGGATCTTCTCTTTGCCTGTGCTCCCTCACCAGGTACATTTATTATGTAAGGATATAGATGAGGAATATCATCTATTGCAATATCTGGGTAACAATTTTGTGATAATCCAATTTCCTTTCCTGGTAGCCATTCTAATGTGCCATGAGTGCCTACATGAATAATAACATCAGCTTTAAAGGTATTTTTTAACCATTTATAATAAGCTATATATTGATGTGGCGGTACAATATCAGTACTATGGTAAACTTCCTCTGCTTTTTCTTCATAACCTCTTTGTGGCTGTACTCCAATAAATATATTTCCATTAATAATACCTGGTACTGGCATTTTATCCTCAAACACCATTAAATCTCCAGGCGGTGTTTCCCAATCCTCAATCATCTTTTCCCTAACAGCATTACTCAATTTTGAAAACCATTGTCTATAAGTGTCCCCACTTATTATATCTACACTTTTTTCCATAGCCTTCTCTGCTGTAAGCCATCTAGTATCATTGCTTACTCCCTGAATAATTTTATTTATTATTTCATCTCCATCTTGAAAATCATATTCTGTATATATGCCATCCTCTTTAAGAGCATTAATAATTTTATATACACTATGTGGAGTATCAAGCCCAAATGCACACCCTATCATATCGTTTCTTGGTGGCATATTATGAAATATTATTGCTACTTTTTTATCTTTATTTTTAATTTTTCTAAGTTTTGCCCAATTTAAAGCTAACCTACATACTTTATTAATTCTTTCTTTTATAGGTTTAAATACATATCTTTCTCCTATTTCATCCGCTACTATATCATTGTAAGCAGTTGCTACAGTTATTATCTGTCCATCAAATTCTGGATCGTAAACACTGCTTGTAAGCGCCATCATATCTATACCTTTTATTGAATTTTCCCAACTTTCAAGACTTTGATAAGTTGGCATAGCTTGAAGTACTGGAACATTAATACCTTCAAATATACTTTTTTCAACAGCTCTTGTGCCATCACCTGGATCACCTAATATACTTTGTGCATGAGCCATTGTATTTATAATTGCATCTACCTGTGGGCTGCCATCTCTCATTAATATATTGTCAATTACCCACTTAATTCCTCTACACTCATTGGCTAAATCTGGTGCAGATGCTGTATATATAGCAAGAGGAGCTCCCCCTAAGTTTTCAATTTCTTCTATAAAATTGTCTATATGTCTTGTATTATTTTCTCTAAAATATTTACTATAAAATAAAATTGCTATAACAGGTTTTTCTGATTTTTTAATATTTTCTATGTATGATGTATAATCTTTAATAATTTTATTAGGATAATATATTCCTTCCCAGCTAAGAATTTTTGGGTTATTATAACTAAACTTTTTATCTCCAAAACTTGATGCTAAATATAAAATCATATTCTTTAGATTTTCATTACCCCCTATAGAATAGTAACTAAGTATGGTTTCATATTGTTTAGGCGAAATTCCAGATTTTTTTAATAAAACTATATTTTCATCTTCAACTCCAGAATAAATAAAAAATTTCTTTTTTCCTTCAAATTTTTTCATTATTTTTTCTAAACTTTTAAAATAGGTTACTCCTCCATGCATAGCGATAAATATCATATTGGATTCCCTAAGTTTTTCTATACTTGTATTGTACTCTTCCATGCTGTTATCTATTTTATAGCTGTCTATGAACTCTATATCAATGTTCTCTTTATAATGTTTTTTAATAAATATAGTAGCTTCCTTTAGCTTGTAGGCAGAATCAAAGCCCGACATTATAAAAGTAAGTCTAAACATTTTTAACTCCCCCTGATATTTGAGCCATTATTAATATAAATCTATCTATGATTAGCTCAATTACTTCTTCCGTAGATTCATTTTCACTGTAATCTAATTTAAATACACTCATTAATTTATTTTCCATATTAAATTTTTTCAGTATATTATTTAATATTTCATTTAGCTCATCCACAACTTCCATTGGGCTTAATAATTTCCAGTCTAATTGGTCTATAATATGTACATACAATGAAGTTAATATTACTAACTCTTTCCTACTATCTATTACATGAAGGTTATGTATAAATTCTGGTTTTGTAAGCTGCTCTTCATTTTCTTCCTTTAAATATTCACAATATAATTCTTTATATTTATCCCATATTTTATTTTCATCAATGCCAAATCTCTTTACTCTTTTTAACATACTATGCTGACTTTTAGGACATAATCCAGTTTGAAGAAATAGTGCTTCTTTTACCGCCTTTTTTACTGCAACTCCAATTAGTTCTCCTAACTTAGAATGCTTACCAGCATTTGTTAATTTAATCTTTGATTTACTATTACAAACAATAATTGTTCCATCTGTTCCAGAACCTGTAGCAATTCCTCTTGAATAATTGCTTCCTGCCATAAGTTCTTGAATTGCTGCTGTTTTAGCTTCTGTACAAGTTACTAATGCTCTAGTCATTGTTTCAGGCGGCAAGTCTCCATCTATAACCAAAATAATATTTATTGTTCCATGTTTTATCATTTCCACTTTACCATTGGTTTCATAATATGAAGCTGGATCACCTACCCTTCCTCCATTTACTTCTATTCCTCCTGTGACTATTGCTGTTACTGTTATTTCTTTAAAACTTTCACTTTTAATAGATAAATTCTCCATAGAAGCTGCTGTAGAAATTCCTGCAGTTTCCTCAGGATTTAATCCTAATTCTTCTGCTATTAAATGCATATGTTCACCATAAGTAGGAGCTTTTAGTTTACAAGCTATACCCGCTCCAGGGTTCTCATCATGATTAAAAATATTTTTCAAATCTTCCCTATATCCCCCATTTATAGGGGATGTACTTAAAACTTTTCTATCATCTTTAAATTGAATAACTATACTTTTATCATATTTATGTATTTTGTCCCCTGTAGATAATGTATATATCATCAATATAAACCACTCCTTGAAATTTCATTTTTACAGTGTTTTTCTTTTGTAACATTACAAAAATTCTCTATAACTTTTGCAATATTGTCACAGTATATTAATCTGTCACCCTTATTTCCATAAATCTCAATGCTTTTAAATTTATCCCTAAGAGTCAAAACTTTTTTTCCTTTATTTAAAGCATAGTAAATTAAATCTGAATTTTTTCTATTTATTTCTCCTATTGGATATCCTGAATCTATTACTATATCCATTTTGTCAATAATGCTTGAACATTTTGCCAGTGAAATATCATTTATAGCTTCAAAAGGTCTTTCACTTTGTATATGAATTCCTATAGTTCTAGCTATTTCATAATCAATATCGTTTTCATGTATTATGCCTGTAGCAACACCTATACCTTGTTTTGTCAAAGCTCTATATATAGGAGCACCATATCCGCTGCCACCAATAACAAAAACCTGTGGTTTTAATTTGTTTGAAAGTTCTATAGAACCAAGTAAATTATTAAAACTTGCATCTTGTATACCATATAATTTTTTAATTATATTCTCATTTACAACATCTTCTGGTACACCGTAAGCTAAAACCTTATTATCTTTTACCAAAATTACCTTATCACAGCTTTTTATTGCAATATCAATTTCATGCAATGATAAGATAACTGCAATTCCTTTTTCTTTACTTAATTTTTTAAGAATATCAACAAGTTCTAACCTATGACGTATATCAAGATGAGTAGTAGGTTCATCAAGAATAATAACTTCTGGTTCTTGTACTAAAGCTCTAGCTACAAGAATTTTTTGCTTTTCCCCATCACTTAATTCATCAAAATATCTTTCAGCCAGATTTTCTGCATTTACAGTTTTTAAAGCTTCAAAAACTTTTTCATTATCCTCTTGAGATAATCGTCCAAAGAAACCTGTATGTGGATATCTTCCCATCGATACAACTTCATAACAAGTCATTAATCCACCTTCAAATTTTTTAGTTAAAACCACTGCTAATTGTTTTGATAAATCTTTCTTATTAATGTTAGAAATTTTTTCTTCTTTTATATAAACTTCACCCTTAACAGGGTCAAGTAATCCTGATAAAGTTCTTAAAATAGTTGTTTTACCAGCACCATTAGGTCCTAAAAAACACACTACTTGACCTTTTATGCTGCTTATATTAACATTTTCAACTACCACTTTCTTTCCATAGCCAGCAAAAAGATTTTCAGTTTTTAAAATTATCATAGTGATGTCCTCCTTTTCAATATAAGGAATATAACTATAGGTGCTCCAATAATTGATGTCACAGCACTTATTGGGAGCTCTACTGGTGCAAATATTGTTCTTGCTATAAGATCACAAATGGAAGTTACAACTCCTCCTAACAAAATTGTTCCAGGTATTAAAACTTTATTATCTGATGTCTTAAAAATAAGTCTTGTTATATGTGGAACTGCCAATCCAATGAAGGCCACTGGACCTGCAAAAGCTGTTACTACAGATGCAAGTATACTGGATATAACAATAATAGTAATTCTAAATCCTTTTATTTTCACGCCCATGCTTTTTGCATATTCTTCACCTAATAAAAAAGCATTTAAAGGTTTAACTATAAAAAATGAAGATATAGTTGCAGGAATACCCATAATTATTAATACCTTTATACTTCTCCATGTAAATCCAGAAAAACTTCCCATTCTCCAAAGTGTAAAACTTTGAAGGCGTTCTTTATCAGCAAATGCAGTTAAAATACTTGTAACTGAACTACATAGATATCCAACCATCAATCCTATTACAAGCAAAGTTATTATGCTCTTAACTCTACCTGCAAATAGAACCACTACCAGCATAACTAGTAGTGATCCTATAAGTGCTGAAGCAAATAATACAAAGGGAGATATACTTTCAAAACCAAAAGTCACTCCACCTAGCATTACAAGTCCTACACATAAAGTAGCTCCTGAAGATACTCCAAGCACATATGGTTCAACTATTGGATTTTTAAAGAATATTTGAAGTAAAAGTCCAGCTACTGCAAGAGCTGCTCCACTAATTAAAGCTGCTAAAGCTCTAGGAAATCTTATATCCCAGACAATGTCATAAAAAGTATTATCATTAGGTACCTTATTAAATAATATTTTGAAAACTTCATCTAATTTTATTTTTACAGAGCCAAATCCTATACAAAAGCCAAATACTAAAATTGTACTGAGTATAAGCACAGAAAAAATTATATAATATCTAGCTTTTATCTTTTTTAAAAAATCCATAAGTCCTCCCATATTTTTAGCATTTAAAATTTATCTATTAATATTTAATATAATGTTTTATTTCCTTATTATCTTTTTGGTTATGGAATATGTTAATAAGGTCTATTATTAACTCATCAACCTTATCTGTTGATTGCCAATAATCTGGATGGAAACACCAAACATTATTATTTTTAACTGGATTTATTTTTTCAAGAGTTGGTGCCTGATCAAGTACAGATTTAAGAGTTGGACTCCATTGAGATGTTGAAGAATAAATAAGTATATCTGCATCTTTTGATTTAGCATAAAATTCTTCAATGCTTATTTTACCGTTACCTGTACCTAAATCATCAAAAATATATTCTCCTCCAGCTATTTTAATCATTTCTGCAACATATGATCCTGACTTAGGAACATATACTTCTCCTTTACTTATAAATCCCCATGATATTTTAGGTTTATCCTTATTTTCAATTTTCTTTGCTTCTTCTTTTACTGTTTCTATTGCTTTATTAAAATATTTTTCTGCTGCTTCTTCTTTATCATAAAATGCTGCAAGGAATTTCATCCACTCAACTCTTCCAAAAGGACTTTCTTCAAGATATTCGTTATCTACAGCATAATTTATTTTTAACTCATCAAGTTTTTCCATCATGGCTTGTTGTCCAGCTGGTCCTGAGTATACAAATACTATTTCAGGCTTTAATGATGAAATTTTTTCATAATCTGGAGCACTGCCTTTACCAACAAAAGTTGTTTTACCACTTTCTATATTTTTTTTCACTTCTTCTATTTGCCATTGATCTGCATCAGTTGTAACTCCAATTATACTTGATAATTCATCTATTGGTCTTAAAAGACAAGCTTGAGTTGTAGATGCAGTAAGTACATTTTTTATTGGAGTTTTCACTACCATTTCATTTTTATATTCTTCTGGAACATCTTTTCCTTCTGGAACTAAAATAAAAGTTCTTTTATCTCCATCTACTACTTTTTTCAATCCGCCTTTAAGATATTTAACACTAAATGATTTTGTGTAAAGTAATGGCATTTCTGTTCTTATATTTAAAGCTTTATTTTCTTTATCAAAAGTAACTCTAGCATCCATTGACTCATTTAAAAAATCAATTGGAACATATATATCTTTATCTATAACTTTAGGCATATCGCTCATTGTTACTTTCTTTGAATTAACATAAGCATCTTTGCTAGTTGAATCTACTTTTATTACATCTTCTCCTTTTGTTACATTAGCATTATTTCCTTCTATAATGCATTGACCACCTAAAAATTCAAATGCTTCTTTTAGTGATACGTAAACTTTTTCATCTTCAATTTTAGTACTTACTGTGTTTTTAGTATCACTGCTATCAATTGTTAATTCAGCTTTATCAATTTTTGATGCATCATTAGAACACCCAGTAAATATTGTAATCATAGCTGCAATTAACATAATTGATAAAATATGACTACTATTTTTTCTTTTTAATTTTAAATTCATAAAAGTCCCCCATAATGTATAATTTTCTTATATTTTTAAAAAATAACCAGCTAAAAATATAGAAAGTCTATTTTGTAACATCTAATACATCAATGTTTTTAACTATAGTAACTTATAATATTAAAATTTTTCACAAAATATAGTATCAAATATTAACTGGTTATTTTTTGGGATATATAAATAAAAACTCTAGGAGAGTTTTCACTATACTAATATAAAATATTACTTTAGTTATTAATTTCAAAGTGTTCTCATCCATAAAAATTAAATTTCCATTAATTTCTCACTGTTCAACTATTAAGTTTATTTAAAAGTTAAAATTTTTAAGTAAATAAATAAAACCCCCGTTAACACGGAGGTTTATACTATCAAACTATAACTATACAAATATAACACATCATAAGAAAAGTTATAAAATATATAAATTTCTATATGATATATTCATAGTTCTACTTCCCTCCGAAGTATATATGCTAATTTAGGCAGGTCTCCTGACTCACGTTTCACTCTCCACCATCCTTCCCAGATTTCTCCAGTGGATTTGGTTTCGTCTTCGTATACAGTAGCGGGGGCTGTAGTGGATTTTCACCACTTTCCCTATTAAACCTTATTAAGGTACCTAAATCGAAATATTTAATTTTATATTTACTACATTAGTCATTATATCAATGTATTTCACAAATTTCAACAATTTTATGATAAATTATAATATTTATATAAATAATTTATTATAGCTCTAAATAACTTTGTAAATTTTATTTAATAAAATTATATTTAGAATATTATAAATTATTATGATTTTACATAAGTATTAATTTTTTCTATTTTTACAATATAAATCAATATTTAAATTAAATTTACAATATTTTCATTTTATATCCCTTTAACTTAATAACAAAATTCTACTTTTCTATCACATTTTTTAACATTTTTATTATATTATTATTAGAGATATTAATTAAACATTGCAGTTACCATAGATTTGAATTTCATATAAAACTTTCATTTCTTTTGCTAACTGAATTTTGTAACCTTAATTTCTTACCTTTATATATTTGAAATAATTATTTCAAAGTTATATTAAAACAAAAAATTGATATACGAGGTGTTAAATATGTCTGAAAATAATAAAAATACGTCAGCAGTTAGCACTGACAAAAAAAACACTACTAATCCTACTAATACTACCAATTCTACTAATGCTATTAATAAAAATATAGAAAAAAGAAACGGTGATAACTGTGGTAAAATAGTTGTCTATACTGATACAGTAAATATTAATATAAATTGCTGTAAATAATTTTAGTAAGATCTATTACTATATCCCTAAATCCTTATTTCTAAATTAAATATTCATATTAAATTTTATTATCATAATTAATAATTTTTTTCTAATAACCTTCTTAAATAAACTTAAT
>NZ_JACSQB010000022.1 GCF_014836835.1 Clostridium faecium
TTAATTGTTAAAATAAACTCAATTTATTTTTTAAAATTAATTATTAATATTTTTACTATAATATTATAAGTAGATTTTTTTGAATATAAAATTAGATTTTTTATATTATTATAAATAATGATAGCATATAATGTTGATTTATGCCATTATTAAATAAAAATTGGTAATATTTATTTACTTACAAGTAATTTTTGTTTAATTCTTTGTTAAATTTTATTAAGTACCATAGCATTTGAAAAATTTTTATTCTTAAATTTAACTATAATGCATCTAGTGGTATGATTATAAAAATTTACAAGAACAACTTAACTACCTCAAAAAATTTAATTTTTATATTAATTATAATTTGGCATAAAAAAAGCGAAAGGTTTAATACCAATCGCTTTTTTTAATTACTTCATAATGTTTTTAAATGCTTCAGTTTGATTCTTTATGCCAACTTCAGTAGCAAATCTTTCTATACTTGATGCTCCAAAGAAACCTTCAACACCATGAGTTTTTGATATTATATATTGAGCATCTTCTGGTTCTGCTATTGGACCACCATGGCATAAAACTATAATATTAGGATTTATTGATTTACCAGCATCACATATCTCTTGTACTTTTTTAACACAATCATCTAATGTAAGTGCTGTTTTTGCACCAATAGTTCCTTTTGTAGTTAACCCCATATGAGCTACTAATATATCTGCACCTGCTTTTGCCATTTTAATAGCTTGTTCTTTATCAAATACATATGGCGAAGTTACTAAATCTAGTTCATGAGCTTTTTTAATCATCTCTACTTCTAAATCATATCCCATTCCAGTTTCCTCAAGATTTTGTCTAAAAACTCCATCAATAAGTCCAACAGTTGGGAAATTTTGCACTCCTGCAAATCCTTGATCTTTAAGTTGTTTTAAAAACACTTCCATTACTCTAAATGGATCTGTTCCACAAACCCCTGCTAATACTGGAGTATCTTTAACAACAGGTAGTACTTCACTTCCCATCTCAACTACTATTTGGTTAGCATCACCATAAGATAATAATCCAGCAAGAGAACCTCTTCCTGCCATTCTATATTTTCCAGAGTTGTATATTATAATTAAATCAACGCCGCCAGCTTCAGCACTTTTAGCAGAAATACCAGCCCCTGCTCCTGCTCCTAAAATTATTTTTCCTGATTTAATTTCATCTTTTAATTTATTTAAAATTTCATTACGTGATTTTGACATATTAAATTCCTCCTAATTAGTTTTCCTTTAATAATTGAACTAAATTTTCTGCTGCAGTAATAGCAAATTCTTCATCATTAATATTTGAATTCACTTCTATAATATTTACTAATGAATTAGTTATATTTTCTTTTAATGTTTTAAATAGCATTGCATCCTCTTCAACACCGTAAAATTGTTGTCCCTCTGAATCTAAAAGAGAAACTCCTTTTAATGGCAGTAATAAAATTGTTTTTCTTTGAACCATATTCAACTTTTCAGCAATAGCTAAACCTAATTGTCTGTTTTCTTCCACTGTAGTACGCATTAATGTAACTGTTGGATTATGTTTATAAAAATTACGTCCGGCATATTTGCTTGGAACAGATGATATAGGTCCAAAATTAACCATATCTAATGCTCCAACAGAAACCACTTGAGGTATTTTGTTAAGTGCAGCTGCTTCAAGTCTATCTTCTCCTGCTGCCATATTACCACCAAATAATTGATCACACCATTCTGTTGTTGTAATGTCTAAAACCCCTTCTATATAACCATCTCTTATTAAACTTTCCATAGCTTTGCCGCCAGTTCCTGTAGCATGAAATATTAAAACTTCATATCCAAGCTTTTCTAAATATTCTCTAGATTTGTTTATACAAGGAGTTGTAACACCAAACATAGTTGCAGCAATTAAAGGTTTTTTATTTAATTGAATTTTACTTTCAAAATTCACCATACCAGCTATTGCAAAAGCAGCATTAGTAAAAATTTTTGTTGAAATAGAATTCAATCCTGCTACATCAACGATAGATGGATACATAACTATATCACTAGTTCCTACATACATAGATATATCCCCAGCTGCAACAGTAGATACCATGACCTTTGGTACACCTATTGGAAGCGCCCTCATTCCAGGAGTAACGATTGAAGTGCCGCCACTTCCTCCAAAGGAAAGAATTCCATCAAATTTTCCTTCTGAATAAAGCTTTGGTAATAATTTTTCCATTCCTCTTGATAAGACATCTGTAGCTAATGCTCTATCTTTTTTTGCTACAATTTCTTTAATATCATACCCTACCGTTTTTACTACTTCATCATTAGATATATCTGGTGTAAACTTAGGTTCAAAAACCCCTGTGTGAATCATAAATGTTTTTAGCCCTAAGCCTTCAATTATATCTTTAACATAACTGAATTCTTCACCTTTAGAATCAAAAGTTCCAGCAATTGCAATTGTCTTCATAGCTAACCTCCTTAATAAATTAAGTTCTTTACTTTAACTTAATAGTACAATTACCAAACTAAAATATACATGGTATTTTGTAATATGTTCATGTTATATTGTAATGTCTGTAAACGGTTTATGTTTTTCTCTATATTCTTTAGGAGATAAACCAGTCTGCTTTTTAAAGGATTTACTAAAATGAGCGTAATCACTATATCCTACAATATTTGCAACTTCACTTATTTGAATATCTTCTTTTGCTAAAATTTCCTTTGCTTTATTTAATCTAAACTGAGTTAAATATTCTGGGAAAGTAAATCCTACTTCATTTTTAAATAATGAACTTAAATATGGCCTTGATAAATGCAACACTGATGCCAAATCACTTAAAAGTATCTTATGCATATAGTTATTTGAAACATATTCTTTGACAAAATCAACATAACTATAATATTTTTTTATTCCTTCAATCATTTTTATTAGCATTTCATCTTTCTCATGAATCCCAGCATATTTAAAGGATTTTGTAGTTCTTGTTATTGTTACTTCAGAAGGAATTCTCTCAAAAACAGATCCTCCAATATATCCTATTGCTTGTGTATTATTATACATATAGTCAATGTCTATTGGTGTTTTAACTGGTCCTCCATAAATCATTTTAAATACATCTGATCTAATATCATCACAAACTTTAAATATTTTTGATGTAACATTTTTTGCTGATTCCAAAGATATCATCTTCTTAGCACCTATTTCTCCTCCACCTGTTAATCCTAAATGTACACATATAATATCTGCCCCTGCCTGTAACATTTCTACAGCTTGTTTCTCATCAAAAACAAATGCTATTGTAAATAAATTCTTTTCATTGGCAATTCTAATGGCTTCAACCTCTTTATGAAAATTAATTCCATCCTTTTCTAAGGCTTCACGAAACTTTCCTTCAAACATTCCTATAGTTGGGAAATTATTAATTCCGGAAAATCCCTTCTTCTTTATTAAATCAATATATTTTTCTAAATTTATTGTGGGGTCAGTTGCATTAATACCAAAAATAACTGGTATATTCTTTATTATTGGTATAATTTCACGGGAACCAAATTCCATAACTAATTCATTTGAATTTGAAAAAGGCATCCATCCAGCAAGAGAACCTATTCCCATTTGTCTGAACTTTCCAGAGCTTAAGGTCAATATAATGTCTGCTCCTCCTTTTTCTGCAGATTTAGCAGATAATCCAGACCCAACAGCAACTCCAATTATATGTTTATTAATCCTTATTTGATTTTTTAAATTTTTGACTATATCTTCTTTTTCAAACATAAAATTAACCCCTTTATTTATACTTGTTTATTTTTATATTATAACCCTTATAAGCCATATCTTATAATGAATTTTTAAAGGGACGGTTCATTCTATTTAAATGAACTTTTCTCTAATTATATTATTTTAAATGAACCGTCCCCTTAATAAATGAACCGTCCCCTTAATTTTATTATTTTAAATGAACCGTCCCCTTAATTTAAGC
The DNA here is from genome assembly GCF_014836835.1 of Clostridium faecium. GTDB lineage: Bacteria > Bacillota > Clostridia > Clostridiales > Clostridiaceae > Clostridium_J > Clostridium_J faecium. The sequence goes on from NZ_JACSQB010000022.1 coordinate 3,959, forward strand.
GTAATAAACCAATAATTCCACTTAATAAATTAAAGTTTGCCTCTGATTTAGCACCAGAGATATTGTCTGTAGGAGGTTCCGCAGCTATAATGCAGCTTATGTATTTGGTACAGCAAACTGCACTATATAAACCTATATCAATCCATGGCGGAGATGAACAAGTAGTACTAATGGGAGTAGCTCTTAGAATTTTAATGTTTACATTTATTCCTATATGGGGTATAGGACAAGGACTTCAGCCTATAGTTGGTATAAATTTTGGTGCTAAAAAATATGATCGTGTTAAAGAAGCAGTTAAAATTTTCAGTATAGCTTCTGTAATATTCATTGTAATATTGTGGAGTTTTTATATGATTAAACCTAAGATTGTTTTAAGCTTTTTCCTCAATGATAAAACCTTAATAGAAAGCGGCTACAACTTATTTAGGCTTATGTTTTTAGCTTTCCCTGTATCAGGAGTTATAGTTATGTGTATGACTTTCTTCCAATCAATAGGTAAAAGTGGAAAATCTGCAATAATAACTCTTTTAAAACAAGTTGTACTTTTTATGCCTATAGCTATAGTTCTTACCAAATTTTTCGGGGTTAAAGGAACTTGGATATATTCTACTGTTACAGATATAATAGTATTCTTATACTGTCTTGTTCTTTTAATCATAGAGTTTAAAAACTTGAATATTTCCAAATAAAATCAAAGAAAAATTTAAATGGTATGAAATATAAATAAATGAATTTCATACCATTTTACTATATAAATATCACAAAATTTTAAATTACATCAGATGCATTTTTAAATTGACTTTTATAAAGCTTGGTGTAAAAGCCCTCCTTATTTATAAGCTCTTCATGACTTCCTCTTTCGATTATCTCACCATCCTTCATTACTAAGATTAAATCTGCTTCACGAATGGTGGAAAGTCTATGAGCTATAACAAAACTTGTTCTGCCTTTCATCATTGAAAGAAATGCATTTTGTATTTTTATTTCAGTTCTCGTATCAACACTGCTAGTTGCTTCATCAAGAATAAGCATTGGGGGGTCTATAAGCATAACCCTTGCTATAGTCAATAGCTGCTTTTGCCCTTCTGAAAGATTTGCTCCTGCTTCTGTAATAACAGTATCATATCCTTTAGGAAGTTTTTTTATAAAGCTGTGGATATGTGCTGCCTTAGCTGCATTTTCAATTTCGCTTTCAGTGGCATCCTGCTTTCCATAAGCAATATTTTCCCTTATTGTTCCTTCAAAAAGCCAAGTATCTTGAAGAACCATACCAAATAATAATCTAAGATTTTCTCTTTTTATTTCATATATATCTGTTCCATCAATTAAAATACTTCCCTTTGTTATATCATAAAATCTCATGAGCAAATTAACCATGGTAGTTTTTCCTGCACCTGTAGGTCCAACAATAGCAATAGTGCTGCCCTTCTGTATTTTAGCATTAAAATTATTAATTAAAGGCACCTCTTTTACATAAGAAAAACATACATTATCAAAAGTTATATTTCCTTCACAATTTGTAATTTCTTTAGTTTTTTCTAAATCTTTTGGTTCTGGTTTTTCATCTATTACTGAAAACACCCTTTCAGAGGATGCAAGTGCTGCTTGAAGTTGTGTTGCAACACTAGTTATATTGTTTATAGGTTGAGAAAATTGTGTTGAATAGGTCAAAAAACTTGATATTGTTCCTACACTGAGACCGCCTAAAACTGATAATAATCCTCCAACTACTCCAACTAGTATATAAGTAATATTATTGACAAATCTAGTCGATGGATTTGTAAGTGATGAATAAAATTGTGCTTGTTGCCCACATTTATAGAGTCTTCTGTTGATTTCTCTAAATTTTTCTTCTGAACGCTGTTCATATCCAAAAACCTTAACTACCTTTTGATTACCTATAATTTCTTCAATGTATCCATTTAGCTCACCTACAGTTTTCTGTTGTTCTTTAAACATTTTATTTGATCTAGTGGCAATAAAAGAAGCAATTACAAAGCATAATGGAGTCATAAGCAATATAACCAAAGTTATTTTTACACTTAAAACAAACATCAATACAATTGAGCTTATTATAGTTATAATTCCTGGATAAAATTGAGTTATACCTTGAAATAATCCATCAGAAATAGCTTCAATATCATTTGTAAGCCTGCTCATTATATCACCATGTGGATTTGTATCAAAATATTTAAGAGGAAGATTGGTTATTTTATTGAAAGCGTCATTTCTTATGTCTTTAACAGTTCTAAAAGCTATAATGTTTGCTATCACTGTAAATATCCATGTAAATAGTGAACTAATTAAATATACAATTGCTAAGACTATTATTACTTTTAGCAGATTATGAAAATCTACTGCTCCTTTTCCCACAATTTTATCTATTCCCTTTCCTACAATAAAAGGTATAAATGCCATTAAAACATTACTAATAAGTGCACATATAAGAGATATACCTATGTATGCTTTATATTTTCCAATATACTGAAACAATCTAAATAAACTATTCTTTTTCAACTTCACCACTCTCCTTTGAAAGTTGAGAATTACATATCTCTTTATATACACTGCAACTATTAATCAGTTCTTTGTGAGTTCCAATTCCTGCAACTGTTCCATCATCTAAAACTATTATTTTATCTGCATCTTTTATGGTGCTTACTCTTTGACTTACCATAATAACAGTCATATCTTTTGTATTCTTCTTAAGTTCACTTCTAACTGCCACATCAGTAGCATAATCTAATGCACTTAAACTATCATCCATAATTAATATTTCCGGTTTACCTACAATTGCTCTTGCTATGGTAAGTCTTTGTTTCTGACCTCCTGAAAGATTAACTCCTCCTTGAGATATATTTGTTTCATATTTTAATGGAAGTTTTTCAATAAATTCTGAAGCTCTGCTAATTTTTGATGCTCTTTCAACTTCTTCTATGGTTGCATTTTCTTTTCCCCATCTTATGTTTTCTAAAATTGTTCCTGAAAATAATACTGCTTTCTGCGGTACTACCCCTATTTTGCTTCTAATCTCTTCTTTAGAATATTCCCTAACATCAACTCCATTAATTAAAATCCTTCCTTTACTAACATCATAAAGTCTTGGAATTAAATTTATAAGTGTAGTCTTACCTGAACCAGTACCACCAATTATTCCAACATTCTGCCCATATTCTATTTCAAAAGACACATCACTTATAGAATATTCTTTTGAGTTTTTATATGCAAAAGCCACATTTTCAAACTTTATTAAGCTTGTATTTTCATCTAACTTTCTATCTTCTAATAAAGTGTCATTATATTTTATAGTTGGATTTATATCAAATATTTCATTTACCCTTGAAGCACTTGCAGCAGCTTTAGTAAATATTATAATTAAATTGGCAACAATAATAAGTGCTGATAAAACTAAAGTTGTATAATTTATATAAGCTATAATCTTTCCTGTTGTAATATTCCCATTGTTTACTCTAATTCCTCCAAACCACAATATAAATAAAATTGAAAAATTCATTATTATATTTGTAATAGGACTCATTAATGCTGATATCTTACCTACCTTAATAGAAGTGTTTGTTTGATCTTCATTTGCACTTTCAAATCTCTTCTTCTCATATTCCATTCTTGAAAAGGCTCTTATAACTCTTACTCCAGATAAGTTTTCTCTTAATATCAATGCTAATTTGTCTAATTTTTTTTGAACTGTTTTATATAGTGGAAGAGAGCTGTTCATTATCATATATAAAACAAGTGCAAATATGGGAATAGATAAAAACATTATTGTTGAAAGCTTAAAATCCAAAAACATTACCATTATAATTCCACCAATACATAAAAAAGGAACTCTTATAGCTAGACGAATAAACATAGCTAATGCTAATTGAAGCTGATTTACGTCATTTGTTATACGATTAATTAGAGAAGGAGTTCCAAATTCATCTATTTCATTGTAAGATAAAGTGCCTATTTTCTTAAATAATGCATCTCTTAAGTTTGTTCCAAATCCTTGAGATGCTATAGATGCAAAGTACTGACATGTAAAAGAAGATATAACTCCAAGTACAGCCATTAAAAGCATTAGTCCTCCTATCTTTAGGATGTATGGTACGTTCCCACTATCTATCCCTTTGTCTACAATTAAAATCATAATAGTAGGTATTGAAATTTCAAACACAGCTTCTAACAATTTAAAAATTGGTCCTAAAATGACTTGCTTTTTATAGGGTTTTATAAATTTAAATAATTTAAACAAATTCTGACCTCCTTACCAACCATAAAAAATTTTGCATTATAAATTTGCCAGACTTTACTGAAAATTTACCTCAGCAAAAGTCTAGCAAATTAATAGGGTAAAAAAATTAAAATATTAGCTTATAACTTTAAGGTATCAACATAATTTATGTTGAACTTTCTTTATAACTCATTTATTATTATATCAAGCATGGATATATATTAAAAATACATAATATATATAGGCTATATACAATTTTTATATGGGAAGTGGATAGTATTGGATATTAAGCAGTTAAAATATTTTTATACAATTGCAGAAGAAGGACAAATAACCAGTGCTGCAAAAAGGCTTAATATTGCCCAGCCCCCTTTAAGTTATCAATTAAAGAATCTCGAAAATGAATTAGGTATAAAGCTTGTTGAAAGGGGAAGTCGCAATATTAAATTGACAGATGCAGGACTTATGCTCTATAATCGTGCAAAACAAATATTAAATTTAACAGAAACAACCATCGATGAATTAAAGGATTTTAAAGATGGTAATAAAGGAACTCTATCTATTGGGACAGTGTCTTCTTCTGGAGCTTCATTATTGACTAATAGATTAACTTCTTTTCACAAAAAATATCCCTTTATAAATTTTGAAATTCATGAAGGAAACACCTATGAATTATTAGAAATACTCAATAGAGGTATAATTGAAATTGCCATTGTCCGTACTCCCTTTAATACCTCAGATATAAATCACATTTACTTGTCTTCAGAACCAATGGTTGCTGCCATGGTGGATAATTTAAATTGGGATAATAATGAAATTATTAATATAAATGATTTAAAAGATAAACCTTTAATAATATATAGAAGGTTTGAAAAATTAATCTTAGAAGAATGCCATAAGCTAGGTTTTGAACCTAAGGTTTTTTGTAAAAATGATGATGCAAGGACTACTCTGTTATGGGCAAATGCTGGTCTTGGTATAGCAATTGTGCCAAAATCAGCACTTAAACTTATAGGTTCCTCAAATTTATTATATAAGGAAATTGATAATAATTCTTTATGTACTCAAATAGCTGCAATATGGATGAAAAATGGTTATCTTTCATCTGCTGCAAAGAATTTTTTAAGTACATTTGCTAATGAATAAAAAAATATAAGGTGAGTTTAAACTCACCTTGTATTTTTTAACTATAAATTTAATTTATGTTCCTAATGCTATTTTCTCCTTATCATACCATTTACTTTGTGCTTCATACATTTGTGCATATTTACCCTTTTTCTCCATCAACTCTTCATGATTTCCTATTTCAGCTATTTTACCATCATCCATAACTATTATTCTATCAGCTATTTTAGCTGAACCTAATCTATGAGTGACAATGATAGAAGTTTTTCCTTTTGACATTTCAGCAAATTTCTTATATATTTTAGTTTCTTCAACAGGGTCTATGGCTGCTGTAGGTTCATCAAGAACTATCATATTATGGTTACGATAAAATCCTCTTGCTATAGATATTCTCTGCCATTGTCCACCAGACAAGTCAACCCCATCAAATTCTCGTGAGAGCATAGTTTCATATCCATTAGGAAACTTTTTCTCATCAATAATTAAATCTGATTTTGATACTGCTGTTTCTAAATCTGCCTTAAGTTTTTCATCTTCTTTTTCTTCCATAGAGCTTATGATTATGTTTTCCTTAAGTGTAATTTTATATCTTTGATATTTTTGAAATACTCCTGATATGCCATTATATAAACACTGAGGTGATATTTTAGCGGTATCTATTCCTCCAATTTTCACATCACCTTCTGTAGGTAGATATATACCTGTCATAAGTTTAACTAAAGTGGTTTTTCCTGCTCCATTTTCTCCAACAATAGCAATAGTTTCTCCAGCTTTTACTTGCAAAGATATATGAGATAAAGATTTTTTATCTGAGCCTGGATAAGCAAAGGATACATTATTAATGGATATATCTGGTATACCTTCAATTTCTATCTCTTCTCCACATCTTTCAGGCATCTCAAGAAATCTTACAAAGTTTCTTACAGTACCTAAATTTCTAGTCATCTCACCTATATGACGACATATTATTTCTTCCATTATATTAAACATCATACCTATAGATGAAAATATTGCACCAAAAGCTCCTACTGTTATTTCTCCTTTAAGTAGTGCATCAAATAGCAAGTAAAGAACTCCCATATACCCTAAAATAGTTATTATCTTCATACTTAATTCCATAAGCACAGAATTTCTTTCAGCTTTCCATATTTTACTATTCAAAAGTCTTAATGAAGATATATAAAGATTTTTAAAGTAATCAAAAGCTCCTAAAAGCCTGGTTTCCTTATAATATTCTCTATCTACCATACATCTTTCATAATATTCATATTCTCTTCTTATAGGGGCAGAATCATCTGCAAGCTCTCCAAAAATTTTAACTCTTATAAATTGAGTTAAAGTCACTGGTACAAATATTAATATTAAAGATATAATTAAAATAGGCTTTAGCTTATAAAGATATATTCCCATAAAAATAAAATAGGGAAGATAGAAAGTAAAGATAGTTGTACCTATCAAATTTAGATAAATACTGTTGAGCATTCCTTCATCAGCTTTACTTATATCATCTAAGAATTTGGGATTTTCAAAATCCACAGGATATATTTTTCCAAACTTTTCATTTAGCTTTTTACCCATCTTACCATATATTATTTTACTAAGATTCTCTCCCATAAAATTATGAACTCCATTTAATACTTGAGAACCTATTACAGTTAACCCTAAAGCAATTGCCATTAATATTATTTTAGAACCATTTCCCCCAATTGATATTCCTTTTGTAACAGAGTCAAAAAATTTTTGAGTCATAAAGGTTATAACTCCAATAGAAGTTCCATGGATAATTCCTATTAAACTATATAATAATAAATATATAGGTGAAGCTGCTAAAATTATTGGAAGAATTTTTCTAATTACCTTAAAAACTGATATATTACTATTCTCATTTTCCTTTATCATAGATACCAACTCCTTTGGCTTTCATACATGCCTGCATAAGTGCCGTTAATGTCCATAAGCTCATCATGAGAACCTTTTTCCACTATAGTCCCATTTTCTATAACAAAAATCTCATTAGCAAGTTTCGTTGACCCAAGTCTATGGCTTATGAAAATTGTAGTTCCACCTCTGCTTATCTCTTCAAATTTCTCATATATATTGCTTTCACTTATTGGATCTAGTGCTGCTGTAGGCTCGTCTAATATTCTTAATGATGCATCACTTATAATAGACCTTGCCATACCTATTCGCTGCCATTGTCCTCCAGAAACATCTAATCCATCACTTTTTATTTTACCTAAATAAGAATTTAAGCCTTTTGGAAGTTTCTCTATAACATCTGTTAAATCTATTATGTTCGCTACCTTATTTATGTCTTCATCACTAAGGCCCTTGTCCATCTTTCTAATATGTCCTAAAGCAATATTGTCCTTTAAAGTTATAAAATACTTTGCAAAATCTTGATATACTACAGAGCATAAAGATTTTAATTTACTATGACTATATTCTTTAATATTTATTCCATTTATTAAAATTTCTCCTTCAAATTCTTCATATAGTCCAGTGATAAGTTTAGTAATAGTTGTTTTTCCTGAACCGTTAACTCCAACAAAAGCATAATGCCTTCCTTCTTCTATGTTAAAAGAAATATTTTTCAAAATATAATTATCGGTGCCTGGATATTTAAAAGATACATTTTTAAACTCCAATGATTTTAATTTTATTCCACTTTCATCTGGCTTATCAATTGCACCTTCCCTTTCTTCCAAATTAACAAAATCTGTTAAATCCTTTAACCTCTCTTTATTAGTAGCTAATTCCTGTGTGTAATATGCAAGCTGCCAAGACATCATTTGAACTAAAGAAAAAATTCCATTAACAACAGATATAAACATTCCTATAGTTAGCAGCCCTTGTTTTACTGGACTTATAAGAACTATTACTATTAATATAGATATAAGTGCAGTAATTATGCTCCCCATTTTCATCCTTATATACCATTTTACATTGGTTTTATACTCAATTTTTCTTCCTCGCTCATATTCCTGCCACCATCTTTTATTTATTTCATGTGTATAATTAAATAGTGTTCTTTCATCAACAGCTTCTCTTCCAGTGATAACTCTTTAAGGTATTCATATTTTCTTTTATACTTTGATACCTCCCTGTTCACCTCATAGTTTGCCTTACCACTTTTTAGTGCCAGCGCAAATAATGGTATGGACACTGCCAATATAATTACAGCTGACCACCAAACTTGAGTAACTAGCACAAGTAATATCCCTAATATTCTGATAACAAGTGATGCCATATCTAACAAAGTTTTATATGCATTTACATATTGTACTTCTGGATCCTTTGCAACTCTCGATATCAAATCCCATGTATCCTTGTTTTCAATATGCTTATATTTTAGTTTTGCTCTTTTTTCTGTAATAAAAACTCTAAATTTTTCTCTAAGTTTTATCCCTAGCTTTACCTCAACTAATTTTATAAGCTGCGATGAAATCCAATTATAAGCAATAAATACTATCACTAAAGTTAATGGTAAGAAAATTTCATTGTAATCAGCCTTTCCATTAACTATTGCCATAGCCACATCTAAAAACTTAGCTGTTGTTATTACCTGCAAGGTTGGCACCAACCCTTGCAAAATTTTTTGAAACATCATAGCTAAAGCATACTTAAAATCACAGTCAAAAGGAATTTTTATTATATCCCTCAAAGTATATTTTTCTTTTTCCACCTCACTAATCCCCCTTTATTAGCATAGAATTATATAAAATCTCATTTAATTTACAAAATCATTGTAGCATAACATTGTTTCATTCAGCAATACCTTATTTAATTTTCTAAAACAAATAATTGTTGTTTTGTTATTATCATCCCTAATAGTAATTAAATTTACATTTTACAATTAGAGACATTTCTCAACTACCTCTATAAAACTTAAAATTTTTTCTGTAGCATCGAATAGTGTTCCTCATAATAACTATTAAATTTATACTATTAGTGAAAAAATACGTTTTATCAAATTAGTTTTATGAACCGTCCCCATTTTACAAAACTTTTCTTCAGATTTCTATTCACAACTATCTATTACAAATCTTTAATTGAATAAATCTCCTCTTTATATGAAAAGATACATAATAAGAAACACTTTAACACTTTATAAAATTTTTCATAAAATGAATGATATGTACTGTACAAATTTCACTTTTGTATGTTATAATGATGACCAGTTAGTTAAATTGCAAGAAACTTTAAAATCACATTGCATATTTGGAGGTAGCAGAAATGAAAAAGGAATTTTCTCTAAGCACAGGAAAAGTTATGATAAATTTTACAGCAAAATATTGTGACACTTCAGAAGCAGTATTTAGTAGTTATGGATTTAGGAGAATTTTATCAGCTTATCTGGAAAAAATTAAAAGAAAAGAAACTAATTTATATAAGTATATAATTAAATCTATGAATATAGATGATAATGATGCTTTATTAGATAATCTTACTAATGTATTTAAATTACTTATGGTTTTAAATACAGAAGAAATAATAAAAATGGAAAATAAATATGAAAAACTATTAGAAAATAAAGAGAACTTTATTTTATTAATAGAAGATTTATATAATTTTTGGAGAAAACTTGAAAGATATACTATAGTTCAAAATAGTAAAATTGGTGATGGACTTCAAAATGTTAGTTTTATAGATGCAAATAATAATTTTTCCAATCTTATATTAAAGACCTACAGAAAAATTGAGGAAAATGTTTTAGGAGAAAAGCCAAGAATATATAGACAATTACCTGCTGGAGGAAATGCAGGTCTAATATTAAACAACTCCAATTGGAATATCCCAAATGATTATGAAGTTTTGAAAAATATTCCTTTCATAGAGTCTATATTATTAGATCCACCTTTTATAACCTATCCTAAAAAGAATACAAGAGATGGCATCTTTGAAGAAATTTTTGAAAATCCATTAAAAAGCTGCAGAATCAATTTAGATCATTGGTTTTGTTATCCAGCAAAGGTTGGAACACTTTTAGCTTATATATACTTCCATAGAGATTTTATGGCTCATGGAGTAACTTTATGTAATTTATTTGAGATTGCTACAGAAGAAGAATACAGAGACAAAAAACCAGACATAGTATATGTATTTGGTGCAAGGGATGATAACGAAAAAATACAAACAGTTTTCTATGATGATAAAGAAAATGACATTATGCTAGGATATATAAACTATAATGAAGCTATAGATTATTTTGGATATATGAAGAAAATGACCTTAACACTTCACAACTTAATAATGATAAAAAAAGGATATTTACCAATTCATGGTGCCATGGTTAATATAGTCACTAAAAATAATAAAACTGCTAATGTAATAATAATGGGTGACAGCGGTGCAGGAAAGTCTGAAAGCTTGGAAGCCTTTAGAGAATTAAGTGAGGATTATATAAGTGATATGACCATAATATTTGATGATATGGGCATAGTTAAATTGAACGAAGATGGAATTCCAGTTGGCTCAGGAACAGAAATAGGAGCCTTTGTAAGATTAGATGACTTAGACACAGGATATGCTTTTAAGCAAATTGACAGAAGTATATTTATGAATCCTGATAAGGTAAATGCCAGATTAGTTATTCCAGTGGCAAGTTACAAGGAAATAACTACAGAATATCCAATAGATTTATTCTTATATGCTAATAACTATGAAGCAGAAGGAGAAAATTTAGAGTTCTTTAAAAATATAGAAACAGCATTAGATACCTTTAGAGATGGAGCAAGAATGGCTAAAGGAACTACTACAGAAAAAGGATTAGTAAAGACCTACTTTGCAAATCCTTTTGGGCCAGTGCAAAAGATGGAAGATACAGAAAAACTCTTAGTAGGCTACTTCAATAACTTCTTCCAATCAGGAGTAAAAGTTGGACAATTGAGGACTAGATTAGGAGTAAAAGGCATGGAAAAAGAAGGTCCTAAAAAAGCCGCTATAAGCTTATTAGAAGAAATAAAAAATCTATAGCTTATTAAAGTAACTAATAAAAAATTTGTTATTTAAAAATTTAAGTAACAACTTTTTTATTCTATAGGAAATTATAAAAAGTTAAATCTGTAATTGTTTTTATGACTAGCAATGGAACTGCTAGTTGTTGTAGGGGCAAACAGTGGGCGCCAGTTTTTTCAGCCAATACTATAATTTAATATATGGCGAACACTGTTCACCGCTACAGAGTCAATTATAAATTTATCAGTGACAACTGAGAAATTTCCACAGTTGTCAATTCTCAATTAACTTAAACCCTAACTCTATATCCAACGCCCCACAGCGTTTCAATATATTGCGGTTCTGATGGATTGGACTCAATTTTTTCTCGTATTTTTCTTATATGCACTGTAACCGTAGCATTGTCTCCAAGTGAATCAAGTCCCCAAATTTTTTCAAAAAGTTCATCTTTCCCAAATACCCTGTTGGGATTTTCAGCCATATATAATAACAATTCAAATTCCTTTTGTGCTAAATTAACTTCTCGGTCATTTATAAATACCTGTCTTGAATCTTTAAGTATTTTAAGGCCTCTTATTATTATAATATTGTTATTTACTTTATTGCTAAATTTACTTTTCATTCTCTCATAATTTTGAATATGAGATTTAACTCTAGCAACTAATTCTCCTGGACTAAAAGGCTTAGTTATATAATCATCTGCTCCCAGTGTGAGCCCTTTTATTTTATCAATTTCTTCTTTTTTAGCAGAAACCATTAAAACTGGCATATCTTTATTTTCTTGAATAATTCTTAATATATCAAAACCATCAATTTTAGGAAGCATAACATCTAAAATTATTAAATCATAAGTGTTTTCTTTTATTGCATTTAACCCTTTTACTCCATCAGTACATATGTCCACTTCAAATCCCGATATCTCTAAATAATCCTTTTGAAGTTCAGCAATACTCAAATCATCTTCTACTATTAATATTTTTTTCATATACTTGAAACCTCCAAATATTAATCTTAATATTTTATACTATCTTTCCTAGAGATATCAAAATACTTGTCCCTTTATCCCCATGGCTAATTGCCCATATTTTTCCTTTGTGCCCTTCTACAATTTGCTTTGCAATTGCAAGTCCTAGTCCGCTTCCACTTGCTTCACTTCTTGCAGAATCTGCTCTGTAAAATCTATAAAAAATTTTGCTGATATCTTCACCATCTATTCCAGCGCCATTATCTCTTATCTCTATTATAATGCTTGAATTTGTTTCCCTAAGATTTACATTTATTTCTCCCTGCTCTTTATCCATGTATTTACGTGAATTTTCTATAATATTTAAAATAACTCTTCTCATTCTTTCTCTATCCATCATAACATATCTTGAAGAATCAAAGTCATTATTTAATCTTATCTTTATATTATGCTTTATAAGTTCAGGTTCACTTTCATATATACAGAACTCCAAATACTCAACAATATCCACTTTTTCAAAATTAAATGGAAGCTGCTTTAAATCTAACTTTGAATATAAAAGCAAATCATCAATCATATGATCTATATGCTCTGCCTTTGAATAAATAGTTTTTAAATATTTTTCTCTTTTTTCAGATGTATTGGCTACCCCATCTAATATTCCCTCTACATATCCTTTTATTGATGTTATTGGAGTTTTTAAATCATGAGAAATGCTAGATACAAGGAGCTTGCGATTATCATCATATTTAATTTTCATAACTACAGAATCTTTAAGCTGCACTCTCATGGCTTCAAACCCACCACATAATTCCCTTATCTCATCATCACCGTCTTCAATAATCTCATAATTTAAATTTCCCTTACTAATTTCATTAGTGGCTTCTTTTAAAAAGTTAATAGGTTTTACTATTCTCTCAGAAAAAAGATAAGACATAATTATATTAATTATAATAAAAGATATTAAATAAACTACAACTGCAATAATTATAAGTTTATTTAATATATTTATTTCCTCTCCTATAGGCGCCAATAATATTATATTTTTATTAGATTTCTCTTCTAAGTTTAATTCTATAAACTCAAGTAAATAATGAACATTATTGATTACAGCTTTTTTGTTTATTACCTTTTCTCCCATTAATTCCTTAATTTTCTCTATGTCAAATTTGCTGATATCTTTAGGTGCTGATATAACTTTATTATCTTTAAGAATTATAAATTTACCATTTAAATCTGAAAGTTGATCTAATAATTCTTCTTGAAACTTAGTATCTTCAACATTTTTAATCTTTTGTTTTATTATGTTATTTCTAATATCAACAAGCTTAGTTCTTGTAACCATGCCATCTTTAAGTTCATCATAATCATGTTGTTTATAAAAAATCTTTGAAGAAATAGATAAGAAACTAAAAACAGTTATAATAGTTATAATCAGTGGAACAATAGCTGTTATAGTATTAGATATTATTAATCGTTTTTTTATACCCATTTACTCACCTTAAAAGTCTTTTTTATCAAACAAATAATAACCTAATGTAAAAAGCAATATTCCATAACTGCTCATCATCATGAGCTGACGGAAAATCTTTAAAACCGGGAAATTATTCATTATCCATAAATTATACCACTTAAACATTGATGTGAAAAATAGTCCTGAGTATTGTGAAAATATGACTTCCATTATTTTAAAAACAATAAAAACAAACACTGATAAGAAAAACACCCCTGTTCCATTTCCTATTATATTAGTAAAGACCACAATTAACAGTACTAAAACTGTTATGGGCAATGCAGTAACTATATAAGATACAAGTATTCTAATTATTCCTTGCATGGTAAAAGAACTAGAATTGAAAATTATTCCTACAATAGTTGAAAATACCATTACAAATAAAAGATTAAATATTACGAAAAACATTATAGCTGTTATTTTAGCAGTAAAAAATTTTAGTCTCGTAATTGGTCTTGTAATAGCAATTTTCATAGTGTTTTGAGAAAATTCGCCTGAAAAACTATCTATAGTAACAAGTGCAGTAAAAAGAGGTAATATAGTATTGACTATTATAGAAAGTACTAATATTGGGAAATCCATACTAGAGGTACCTCTTAATCCAAAGCCACTTCTTAAGCCGGTAATAGTAAGCTGTCCTATTATAATGAAAATCAATGATATTATTGCTGCAACTAAAATCTTTTTCTTTTTATATAACTTTTCCATTTCATTTATTACAGCAGCCTTAAATTCTACCATTTCGTTCCACCTCACTTATAAAGTAGTTTTCTAGATTAGCATAATTGTTTAATATATTTTTAGTAGTATCCACATTAAGCATTCTACCATTATAAAGTACCCCTATCTTAGTACAAGTAAGTTCAACATCATGGATAAGATGGCTTGATATAAAAAATGTTGTCTTTTCTTCTTCTGAAAGTTTTTTTATAAGGTTTCTTATATCAATCATTCCTTCAACGTCTAATCCATTTAAAGGTTCATCCAAAATAACTACTTCTGGTCTAGATAATATTGCTGCTGCAATTCCAAGTCTTTGTTTCATTCCAAGAGAAAATCTTTTTGTCTTTTCATCTTTGAACTTTATAATTCCTGTAAGTTCTAAAACTTCATCAATTCTCTTATCATCTACATCTTTATAATATCTTGAAAATTGTTTAAGGTTTTCATAAGCAGTGAGGTATTTATAGGATTCTGCTGTCTCAATAATACATCCCACTTTTTCCATAGCTTTTTCAAATTCTTCTAATACACTATGACCTAGAATTTTCACATCACCACTATCTGGTTTTGTAAGTCCTGTCATAATTTTCATAGCAGTAGTTTTTCCTGCTCCATTAGGTCCTAAAAATCCAAAGATGTCCCCTCTATTTATCTCAAGATTGATACCAGTTATCCCTCTGCCATTTTTATAAACTTTATTTAAGTTATTTATTTCAATAACCTTCTCCAACTCTAGTCCCCCTTTAAAATTGTCATAAATTTTTATTTAGACAATAGTAGAGAGTTGAAAATTTACTGAAAATTTTTTTACAATTCTCAACTCTCAATTTTTCACACCTAAACTTAAATATAAATTATTAATTAAAACTATTTACTATTCAAATACTCTATTAAATTCATCACTATGCCATTGCCCATCACCTGTTGGCATTCCAAAATAAAATTTAGCTTCTCCTATATTAAGATTTATATGGCCTTTATCAGAAGAGCCTTCAACATTAAATTCAGCATTGTAGTAACCGTCTTCTTCATATTTAGCATCAAACTCTATATCTGATATCTTTTTTTGGTAATCTTTATAACCTTCTGCATATTCCTCATGGTATGTGCCACCAATAGATTTATCATCAGAATGTTTAATATTTATAATTCTTTCTCCAATTTTCTTAAATTCGCCATCTTTTTCTATAACAATATCAGCTTTGTATTTTCCTAAATATATTTCAGGTTTTTCTAATTTATTTCCATATTTGTTTATTATACTCTTCTCCACTTCTTTTCCAGACAAATCTGGTTTGCTCACAACAGTAGAGTTGA
This sequence comes from Clostridium faecium, assembly GCF_014836835.1. Classification (GTDB taxonomy): domain Bacteria; phylum Bacillota; class Clostridia; order Clostridiales; family Clostridiaceae; genus Clostridium_J; species Clostridium_J faecium. The sequence continues at coordinate 19,790 of NZ_JACSQB010000022.1, forward strand.
TATTAGATACCTTAACAAGTAATTCAACAGTTAAAGTATGTTCTTTTCCTTGTTCATCTTTACCATAGATAGTTGCTGTTCCCATAAGATTTTGAATTAATCCATCTTTATCTACAACCATTTTCCCATCAATTTCTTTTACATATGCATCTTTAGTGATTGATGGCATGACCTGCTCTTCTCCAGGACCTGGTATAAATACAGTTTCTCTTTTTATCATATAAGATGTAACTGCGTTTACTAAAGCAGGTATTTGTGCATCTTTTATAGAACCAGACAGCTCCTTGCCACCATCTGTTTTTTCATTTACTACAACATAATCCTTTAAATTTCCTACAATTGCATCTGCAATCTTTTCAATATCTCCTGCTTCTTCCATTTTAAAAGGATTATTAAAAACTTCTTTATCAATTGGCTTTTCATATTCACTTACATAGTAAACATCTTTACCGCTGCCAGTAGTAATCATAACATTTGCATCACTATAATAATAATATTCTGTTTTGTCATTTCCTCTAATTTCAGTATTATAGTTTTCTTCTGCTTTCTTAGTTACATCTGATTTATTAACTACGTTATTAGATATGATAACCTTGCCATTATCTTTTATATTCATAGATACATCAATAGTATAGTTTGAAAGCTTACTTGAAAAACTTTCTGCTGAATATTTTAATGCATCTTTCATTTGCTCATATCCACTTTTAGATGCTATTTCTGCCATAGCTGTTGTTGCAAACATTACTAGTCCCAAAGTAAAACTTGCAATCATAGCAGTTTTCTTTTTAATTTTCACTTTAACCCTCTCCTTTATACAAAATTAGAAAAGCTTTCCTTATATCTATTTTAAACGAAGCACCTATAGTTTTTCTAAAGTAATTCTAAAGAAATTCTAAAGTTTTGTACAATTTTATGTAATTAGGGTTTTAATGGTAGATTATATTAAAACATTCTAATGATTAAAAGACATATAAATTAGGCTATTGAATAATATCCAATAGCTTTTCAAAAAGCTAAATATTTAATTACTCCTGATCTCTATCATACAGTTAATTTTTTTAAATTTATTGTGATTATTATTATGTTTTTCTTTGTACTTATTATTAGATTGATTTTTTACTTTCTTTTTATTTTTTCCATTACTTTTTTTTATCTGTTTATTTTTTTTATTCAATTTTTTATCTTTGTTTATTGTTTTGTTTTCATTCTTTTTTTTATTTTCTTTTACATATTGATTTTTATTAAGTTTATCATTTTTATTTATCTCTTTTTTGTTTTTAATTTTTTCAACTTCTTTTATAAAGTCTGTTGTTTTTTTACTTTTTAATTCATCAAATTCTTCTTCACTTTGCTTTTTATCATCATTTATTATATCTTCTTGTGCCTCCTTATAAATCTCCATTTTCCCCACTGAAATATTTTCTTCCTTTGCCTTAATTAATGTTTCTTTATCTGATTTTATTGTAACAACTTCAACCTTCTGCCCTTTTTCATTAGAAGCTTCTTCTATTTTCTTCTTTCCTTCCATTATAAGATTATCTAAGTTTTTATCATCTTTATCTTCATTTTTTAATTCTACTGATGTAATTAATACCTTATTTGATTCACCTTTTCTAATATATCCTGCTGATTCTACCATTTCTACAATCTCTTCCAAGGCGTCTATCAGCGAATAATTTTTTAAGTTTTCAAGAGGAAGTTTTGAAGCTTCTTCATTAAGAGCTAAAACTTTTATCACACGATAATTTTTATTAACTTCCATTTCAACACTAGGATTTATATCTACAGATAATAGGGCTAATGATTTATAATTTTCACTCCAAAATCCTAATATGTATAAAGAAGTAACTATAAAAATAAAAACAGCAGCTATTGATTTAGATATATTTTTAATATTAAGGCTTGACCCTTTAATAATGTCCCTCTCTTCAAAATATATCTCCATACCTTCCTGAAAACCGTTGCTTTTTCTTATTGTTTTAAAAGTACAATCTTCAGCCATCACAATTATACTATCATGATAAATCTCCATCACAGTGCCTTTGTAAACCATTCAATTCACACCCTTTACTATAGAAAATATATTCCTTTAATGTATCTAAATCACTATTCAAAATCAGTACTATTGCTATAATAAATTTTCTACTTCTTTTTAACACTTTTTTAGATACACATAATTGTCTTGTTAAATCGTTAACTGGCAAATTCCTAGTTTTTAAAAATTTTTCTTTTAAATAGTCATTTTCAAATATGTATCTTCCAATACTAATAGCTGTAACTCTAGTGTCTTTATGTTTTGGTGATTCCTTTATTAAATCTTCTAAAGAAACTCCATAATTTTTCATCTCTTTAACTAAAGCAGTAATATCATACCTAATTTCAACTCTCTTTTCGAAACTATCTAATGCTATAATATTTTCATTATAACCATAACTTTCATCATCACATTTTAACTCACTAATATAAATCTCTTTTGGCTTTCTGGCACAACTTCGAAGATAATCTATCAATCTACTTTTTATTACAACAGAAGCAAATGTTAAAAAATTACCTCTTTTTTCATTATATCTTTTGATAGCCTCATCAAAGGCTATTAATCCTATGCTAAAAGCATCATTATTTTCTATATCAACATATTGTCCTAATTCATTGCTAATCACCTTTTTTATAAAAGGAATATATTCTTCAATTAAATTATTTTTATCATTTTCATTACCTTTTTGTATATCTTTAACTCGTTGTTCTAAGGTTTTTTCCTTATTAAAAATACTGAGAAGTCTGGCCATCCCTTCACCTCCTCTTTTTATATTACGATATGATATAAAATTTTTAGTACCACTTTAATACAAATATTTATCATCATATTTTAAATCTTATCTTAATAAAAATGCGTTAGTATAAAGAAATAATATCTTTAAACTAACGCATTTTTATAAATATAGTTTTTATTTTAATATATTTTTATATTTATAGCAATTTAGTACCATTTATTACTAATTCAAATTTAGCTCCTAAAAAATCTGCTGCTTTCCTGCACATCATCATACGATTTAAAAATATTTCGAAGTACTCCATTAAAGAGGAAATTGTAATATCAATTTTTAGCTCTAATAAAATATTTCTTTTCTCACTATCAATTTTAACTTTTGCATCCTCAACTGCATAATTTACCCGATCATGAATATCAAAAGTAGCAAAATCTCTATTTCTTACTCTGCTTCTTCTAACATCAGTTTTATCTGCTAAAATTAATGCGGCAGATACTGTATTTACAGGTTGACCAGTACCTTCATCATGATTTCCAATAGCAGAAACTATAGTGGCAATTTCTTCAGGTTCCATTTCCATTCTATTTAAAATATTAAAAGCTAATATAGCACCTGTTTGAGCATGTTCAATTCTATTTACCATGTTGCCAATATCATGAATATATCCAGCTATTTTTCCAAGTTCTCTTTCTCTTTCACTATAACCTAAACTTAAAAGTATGTTATCTGCAGTATAGGCAACTTTTCCTGCATGAACAAATGAATGTTCAGTATACCCCATAACTCCAAGTAAATCATCACATTTTTGTATATATGTTTGAAGTTCTTTATTATTCTTTATATCTTCAAAAGTTATATGTTTCATAATATGTCTCCTTTTTAATATTTAATTTTAAAAAAACAACATCCATGTTGAAATTTGAATGTTGTTTAATTTTATTATGTATTTATCATATTTTTTCAATTTCATCAATGCTATCGGCATAATATTTATAAAACATATCTAATTCTCCAAAATAATTGTCTTTCCAAGGCTTATTTCTTCCACAATAATGAATAATCACTGTGTTTTCTCTTACCCAATCCAAATTTATTCTTTTATCAATATTTTTTAGATTCATATTATATAATCTTAAGTATCTCTCACTAAGATTGTACATAAGAGAATCTACAGTTTTAGTTTTCTTACCATATAGCCCGCTTAAAACATCTTGGTCCGGAAGCAATAGACGATTTTTATTCTTCTCAATATATTCAAATACTTCATCAACCTTTTGATTTTCTCGAAGAACATTTAAATTCATTAACATTACCCCAGAGTTAATATAATGCGAATCTCTTTCCATATCTAAACGAAGTTCATTTAACTTTTGCATTCCTTTATTAACATGTGAAGCAGCAATATAATAATTATTCTCAAAATCCATAAAATATAACTCTTTAAGAGAATTTATAACAACTATATCTGGGTCTAAATATAATATTCTATCTAAATCCTTTGGAAGAAATTGTGCTGCAAATATTCTAAAATACATTTCCTTTGGATATCGTTTAGTAATTGGTGCATTTTTTAATATTTCATCATTAATTTCCACAGGTATAATTTTACATCTGCTTTTATTTAAAAATCTTTCTATATAGTTAAAATCATCCTTTGTTAATTTTTTATGTGCAATATATACATTGAGCTTTGCATCTTTATTGGATTCTAATATAGAATAAAGCATAATAACTAATTGTCTAATATAATTAGAGTTTAATGTAACAAGAATGTTCATAAATACTCCTTTCTATTTATGTATTTTTTCAAAAACACATAAAATTAGTTGCCATTATAGCTTAAAACTTTACTAAAATTCTAAAATTGACAATCTCATTATATTTATTTCCTAAATATACAAGATTTATTAATAAAAAATTTCTATTACAATAATTAACTCATATATTTTTTAATTATAACATATATGAAGATATATTATAATTAACATTATTTAATGGGTTTTGTTCAAAAATTCAATAACTCTTTTGAAAGTATCCTTCCCATATTTGTCTCCTAGGTTAAACTGATATTCATGACCTAGCTCTTGAGATTCTTGAGGATAAAATACACTTTCTGTATAAACACCTACATCTTTTAATGCTTTTTCTAGCATTTTTCCATGATATTCAAAAGAACCTTTATTTCCATCGGTAATAAAGGTTGGTGGATAGTTAGAAGTTAATTCATCTATGATAGATGCCTCTTTAGTTTTTTCTTCACTTTTCCAATTTCTACTTCCTAAATAGGCCCATCCAACACGATTAAATATCCAACTCAATATAGGAGAATTCATTCGAGTTAATTTTGCTAAATCAAAAGGACCACAAAATAATAAAACACCTTTAATAGTATTTTCATTCATAACTGGTTCTAAATTTACTTGCTGAGAATATTTAGGATTAGTTTGAATATTTACAAACTGAGATACCATTTGAGCCCCAGCAGAATCTCCAGCAAAATAAATACGATTCATATCAATATTATAGTCATCAAAATGCTTTTTAATATAGGAATAAGCCTCACTAATTTGTCTTAATGGTATTGGATACCTTCCTTTTGGTGCAAGTGCATAGTTAATATTAACTACGATAAATCCCTTATCAGCAAGAGAAATAGCATATGGTGTTATATCTTTCTTGTCTCCAGCAACATATGCCCCTCCATGAACCCAGAAAACCACAGGGAGATTTCCAGCTACTTGTTTAGGCATAATAATATCAAGTTTTCCATTGGGAAAATCAGACTCATAATCAACATCTTCATAAATCATTATTTTTTCTTTGAACTCCTCATAGTTATCTAATTTGGTATATTCAGTACGTGAAAATAGCTTTCTTAAATACCAAACTGTTGGCATAGGAGATACAACGCAATATATTAAAGCCAAGCCCAAAATTGCTATTACAGCTATAACTATTTCAAACCAATTCATAATTAATAATCTCCTCTCTAAAAGGCATACCTATTATATAAAAAATAGCTAAAAAGCAATGCTCTATGATTAAATTATTCTAAAATATCTTTAGCTTTTATTTGTAAATTTATTAAAATTAACAAGATACAGTTCAAATAAAAACTTTGATATTATATTATAAACTTAAAATGATAGAATCAGCAATGGTAATATGAACCTTATATTAATGTTTCTATAATAACATCTTTATAACCATATTACTAAAATTTTACTTTTAATTTGATTAATTCATAGTTTTTATAAATAAATTTTGTTTTCAAATAATCTTAAATTACAATGAGAAAGCTTCGATATTTTTTCAAATATGACATATTATTTCATATTCATATGGTATACTAAATTTTAGGTGATAAATATGCAAATTGATAGATTATTAGAAATAGTTTTAATACTTTTAAATAAAGAGAAAGTTACAGCTAAAGAGTTGTCTGAGCGGTTTCATGTATCTACTAGAACAATCTATCGAGATATCGATACTTTAAGTTTAGCAGGAATCCCCATATATTCCTTAAAGGGAAATGGTGGTGGAATTGGCTTATTAAAAAATTATACCCTTGATAAATCATTATTATCAGAGAAAGAGCAAAAAGATATTATTTTTGCTCTCCAAAGTATCAATGCCTTAAAATTTCCTGATGTTGATGGGGTTCTTAATAAAATAAGCGCTTTATTCAAAAATGTTTCAAATACAAATTGGATAGAAGTTGATTTTTCTTATTGGGGAAGTCATCCAAAGGAAAAAACAAAATTTACATATTTAAAAGAAGCAATATTAACAAAAACGGTGATTTCTTTTGAATATGTAAATTCATATGGTGAAAAGACCAATCGAAATATTGAGCCACTTCGCCTTGTTTTTAAAGAACATTCTTGGTATGTTCAAGGCTATTGCAGAAATAAAAAAGATTTTCGTACCTTTCGCATATCACGAATGAAAAGTATTCAATTATGTAATGAAACTTTCACTAGAAAAATCCCAAATGATTTACAAATTATCTCTCATAACTCAAATAAAAATCAAATAGTATCATTAAAGTTAAAATTTGCTTCAGAAATAGCCTACAGAGTATATGATGATTTTGAAGAAGAACAAATTGAATATGGTGATGATAATACACTTACTATTACCGTTAATTATCCTTTTAATGAATGGGTCATCGGTTATATTCTCTCTTTTGGAAATTTTGTTGAGGTTTTAGAACCAGATTTTATTAAGGACATTATTAAAAAACGAGCTCAAAATATAATGGAAATATACAAATAATTGCCAAATGTGACCTACTGCTGTCATATTACAGTTGTTATAATCAATTCATAAAAGAATAATTTTGAGAGGAGATTTTAATATGGAAAATATGATTTTTTGTCAAAGCTGTGCTATGCCACTTATAAAGAGTGAAGATTTTGGAACAAATGCAGATGGAAGTAAAAATAAAGATTATTGTATTTACTGCTATAGTGGAGGTAATTTTACTACTGATGAAACAATGGAGGAAATGATTGAGTCTTGTATCCCTCATGTTTCTTCTGGCAATCCCTATAAAAATGAAGAAGAAGCTAGAGCTTCAATGAAAGAGTTATTTCCAACTTTAAAAAGGTGGAAATAAAATAAATATCATATAAGTAAATGAGCCCAATATAGATGAAGAACATATTTGCTGAGTTATGGTATTTTTATAAATGGTTACTTTGTCACAAATGAAATTTTAAGTAAAAAAATTTTAAAAATTAATAGATGAAAAACTTAAGTAGATATTATTTAATATATTAGAGAAACAGAAAGTTTAGTTTGTTAAACCTTCTGTTTTTTTCTTTATAAATTTCTTTAATAAAAATACCTCATTATATTCTTTTTTCTAGTTAATATATATTTTTTTATTCCTCTTATAATAAAAAATCTTAAATGACTTTAAAGCCTTTAGGATATTACACGAAAATTTAAAGTGAAGTTTAATATATAAAAATATAACTATATTAGGACATATATAGTCATTTTTTCTTTTTTCTACATTTTTCTTAGGAAAATATTTCACATTTATCCTAATAATTTAACATAAGTATATTTTTATGTTATAATTAAATTTCAAATTTATTTATCATTTTACTAAAGATAAGGTGGTGAGAGATTTTTCAACATTTAAAATGGAAAACTTTTGTCGAAGTAACTGAAAAAACATTAGGGAAATTAATCAAGTGTATAAACTTGATAATCATTAGGGGGGATGAATTATGAAAAAAATCATATCTGTTATGTTAACTTTTACATTAATATTTTCAATAGCACCAGTGGCATATGCTTCAGATTATATTAAGCCATCTACTGTTATTAGTGAAGAAATGGCTGCTATGAATAACCTTGGTTTAATACAAGGTAATAAAGAAACATTAACACCTGAATATTTAAAAAAGCAACCTACTAGAATAGAAGTTGCAACTATACTTTTAAGATTAAAAGGACTTGAAGAAGAAGCTAAAGAATTCCAGTGGAAAGAAAACTTTTCAGATTATAAATCAGTAACTTCAAAAGAAGAAAAAAATATTCTTGCTTATATAAAAGCAAATCCTAAAAGCTGTTTAATTGATACTGATAAAGATAAATTTTATCCAAATAAATATGTAAATGAAAAAGAATTTTACAACATAGTTCTTGAATTGTTAGGATATGAACAAGGCAATGATTTTACAGATAAAAACATAATAAAATTTGCAAAATCTATTGGTCTTAATCCTTCTGGAAAAGGCAAATTTACAAATGATAGATTTGCAAAAGCACTTAATGATTGTTTAAAATCAAAAACTAAAAATGGACGTGAGTACTTTGAAGTATTATTAGAATCTGGCTTCATGAGCGATTTTAATAAAAATAAAGAAGTGCCAGAAGTTCTTGTATTCGATGGAAAAACTCAACCTATTTTTAAACATGATGAAGCAATTTATGAAAAAGTGTATGTAGAATCACCACAGGATACAGATCTTGATGGAAAACGAGACTTACTTGAAGTATGGATAAAACGTCCTGCTGAAACTGAAAAAGGAATGAAAGTTCCAGCAATATATGAAGTAAGTCCTTACCGTCCTGGAACAAATGATGATCTTTATATCACCCATAATGTAGACAAAGATTTAGTGGTAAGCCCTCAAAGTAATGTAACTTATGATGATATAAAATATAAACCAGTTGAAAAAACAATTCCAGCTCCAAGAAAAGTTGCAGGGAGAGCAGGAAATGCAAGAGTTGCTCCTTTTGAATTTGGTGAATGGTATAATTATTTTATACCTCGCGGATATGCAGTAGTATTTTCTGGTGGTGTAGGAACACGTGGCTCTGATGGAATCACTAGCACTGGTTCAGTTGATGAAACTATATCAACTATAGCAGTAATAGATTGGTTAAATGGAAGAGCTAAAGCATTTACAAACAAAACTGATAATATAGAGGTATCTGCTGACTGGTGTACTGGAAATGTAGGAATGTCAGGAAGATCTTATCTAGGTACATTATCTATAGCTGCAGCAACAACAGGAGTAGAAGGATTAAAAACTGTAGTTCCTGTAGCAGCAATAAGTAATTGGTATGATTATTATAGATCAAATGGCGTAACTGTGCCAGCCTTAGGATGGCAAGGTGACGATGCAGATTTATTAGCAACATATTGTATGAGTAGAATGTTTGATCCTGAAGACTATTCTACAGTAAAAGAAATCTTTGAAAAAAATATAGCACAAATGCAAAAGGATCAAGATCGTGATACTGGAGATTATAATGCATTTTGGGACGAGCGTAATTATTTAAATAACGCCGATAAGATAAAAGCCAGTGTATTTTTAGTTCATGGTCTTAATGACTGGAATGTAAAAACTAAACAATTTGATATGTTATGGAAAGAACTTGAGAAATATAACATTCCACGTAAAGTTATATTACATCAAGGAGACCATATGGGTATCGAAAACTTAGTGGGAATAGACTACAACGATATAATGAATAGATGGTTTGATTATTGGCTTTATGATATAGACAATAATGTAATGGAAACTACTCCTACTGCTATAATACAAAGTAATGTAGATCTTAAATGGGAAACTTTTGATACTTGGCCTGTGAAAGGATCAAATAATAAATTTTATCTTGACAATGATGGTAAAAGTGGTAAATTAACTTCTAATCCAATAAAAAAAGATTTAAAAGAAACATTTACTGATGATTTATCATTATCACAATTTGATAGAGAAAATCCAGATTTAGATAATTGGCTTGATACAATTGTTAAAAATCCTGAAATAAAAAGACCAGACCGTTTATCCTATATAACTGAACCTGTTACTGAAGATACAAGAATTAGCGGAACTGTTAAGGTTACACTAAAAGCGTCTATAGATAAACCTACTGCAAATATAAGCGCAATGCTTGTAGACTATGGTTCTGAATATAGACCTACACTTGAAACAGAAGTTGTAGTTCCTAATGGCATAATTTATGGTGGTAATGCTGGTTCTGAAGACATTGTAAATTTTGTTATGGATAGTGAAAAAACTGATTATAAAGTTATTTCTAGAGGATGGATGGATGCACAAAACCGTGTAGCAAATTATCGTGTAGATACTATAAACCCTGGTGAAGAATATACCTTTAATTTAAATATGCAGCCAATGGATTATACTGTTAAAAAAGGTCACAAAATAGGTTTAATAATATTATCTACAGATGCTGAATTTACTGTAAGACCTTTAAAAACTACTAATTTTAAAGTGAATACCAGTGAAAGTTCTGTAGAAATTCCTATGGTAAGCAGTACAAAAAAATAATTAAAAAATCTAAAAACCAGATATAATATTTAAAATGCCAAGAGTGTTAATATTTTAATACTCTTGGCATTTTATATTTATTAATTATATATTAATTTATAGTTTAAATCTAGCAATACTTTCATTTAATAACTCAGATTCTCTATTTAAGAACTCAGACATTGCTTTAAATTCTTGTGCTGAAGCCATTTGCTCTTCAGTTACTGCTGCTAAATTCATAGCATTTGTATCAATTGTTTTTGATACTTTATCAATTTCATCCATATTTTCATTTATGTTTCCAATGTTTGATACTATTTCACTAGCTGAATTTTTAATCTCAACTATTTTACTTTCTATATCAGTATTAGAATGTTTTATTATTTCAAAAGTATCACTTACATTATCAGTATATTTTTTACCTTCTTTTGTCATATTTACACTGACAGACACTGCTTGAAGTACATTGTTTGTTTGTTCATTCATAAATCCAATTATATCAACTACTTCATTAGCTGCTGCGTTAGATTCCACAGCAAGTTTTCTAACTTCATCTGCTACAACAGCAAATCCTTTTCCATCTTCACCTGCTCTTGCTGCTTCAATTGCTGCATTTAATGCTAAAAGATTAGTTTGGTCAGCAATGCTTGATATTGTTGTTAATATACCTTGTATTTTATTAATACTTTGTGCCAGCTCTGTTATAACTGAATTTACTTTATTAATACTGCTTTCAATATTATCAATTTGATTTTTAGTATTTTTAATTACTATTGCTCCATTATTAGTATCTTCTAATGTCTTATAAGCAATTTTGTTAGTATGATTTATTTGTGTAAAAATATTTTGGATATCAGAATCTAACTTATCTAAAAAATCTTTTACATTTTGTGTTCTCATAGCTTGTTCAGTTGATATTGAAGAAATCTCATTTGTTGATATAGTTAATTCTTCTGATGCACTTGATGATTCTGATGAACTTTTTAAAATCCCCTGAGCTGCTTCTGTAACTTTTGCAGAAGATGTTTGAATTTTTTCTATCATCTCTCTTAAGGAATCAACAGTTTTACTTAAGGCAATATTAATTTTACCTATCTCATCTTTTCTAGAAATATCTATAGGTAAGGTTAGGTCTCCTTCTGCAATAGTGTTTATTGATTTTACTAATGTTTCCATTGGTTTAAACATGACTTTTGCAGCAAAATAATTGATAACTATAGAAATGCCAATTAAAACAATAGATACTAAAATTATAATTGCAGTTAATTGGTTTGTCCTTTCTGAAAGGTCTGTATCTCTATAATCATATTCCACTACCCCAACTACTTTATTTGAAGAATTTAATATTGGAGCAAAAGCTGATATATAGTTATTTTTAAATGATTCAACATAATACATATCACTTACTTGAGGTTCACCTGTTTCAAAAGCTTTCTGTGCCTCTGCTGAAAAATCTGATTTTTGTTGTTTAAATCCTATTTCAACATTTGCATCACTTCCATCAATTACATATGTATAATTTTCTTCGTCATTTGATATAAAAGTGTACAACATTCCTTTTCCTATGCCATTATTTAACTGTTGTAATTTTTGTCTTGTTTCAACATAAAATTTATCATTTCCATTTAAAGATTTGGAAAGTTCTTCAAATTTATTTCCATCAATCATCACAGCTGCCGATTTCACAATATTTAGTGCATCACCTTGTAACTGTTTTACTGTATGAGAATACATATTATTATAGAATATATATCCCATAGTGAAGCTTGATAATACTATTATTAATGATGTTATTAACATAATCTTAGACTTTAATGATAAAGAAATATTCGACATTTTTTTTAATTTCAACATAACCACACCCCTTTATAAATATAGTTTTATCCCCTTGAAACTTTTAAGT
>NZ_JACSQB010000179.1 GCF_014836835.1 Clostridium faecium
ATTAAATCCTTAGTTCAAGTAGATGACATATATGATGAGATAAATAGTAATACTGTTATTAACTTAAAGAATAATTATAAAATAATTGCTGTTCCTAGTGGAAGGAATTTAGATTTAGTGCTTTACTCTAAAAATAATAAAATACTATTTACAGCTAATAAAATTAAGCAAACTGAAAGTGATTATGATAAAATAAAATTTATCGAAGATGATGAATATGGTTTTAATGGTTTAGTGTATAAGAGATATAAGATTATAAAAGATAATGTGTTTGAATATTAGTATTAAAATTGTATAATTGATTGTTAAAAAGGAGAGAGTAAGGGTTGCTTAATTTGATAGAATTCGAAGAAAAGATTAAAAAAGGAAAATTTGATAATTGTTATATTTTCTGTGGAACTGATGAAAATTTAATAAAAACCTCTGTAAATACTATAATATCTAAAAATATAGATGATAATTTTAAGGATTTAAATTTTATGAGATTAGATGGACAAAAGATAGATAATGATACTATAGTAAATTGCTGTGAAACCATGCCCTTTATGAGTGATAAAAAGATTATAGAAATCTATAGAGCTATATTTTTAGAAGACAGCTATAAAAGTTCATCTGATGGAAAGAAAGTAGATTTTAATGAGTTATCTAAGTACTTGGAAAACTTACCTGATTATTCAATTTTAATAATGTATTATATTTTTCAAAGTGATAGAGAAAAAGTAAGCAGTAAGGTTAAAAAATTAGAAAAAAAAGCTACTATAGTAAAAGTTGATAAATTAAAAGGTGACAATTTATATTATAAAATTAAGAATATTTTTGAGGAAAAGGGCAAAAAAATAGATAAATCTGAGTTAAGCTTCTTTTGTAGTCTTGTGGAAAATAATATGAATATAATAAGAAGTGAAGTGGAAAAGCTATGCTGTTATACTGAGGACAGAAAAATAACTAAAGATGATATATTAGCTTTAATGCCACCTAAAAATGAAAATGATATTTTTAATCTTGTAGATTGTTTATCTCAAAAGAATATTAAGAAATCTATGGAAATAGTTAATGAATTGATATATAAAGGAGAAAAAATTCCTGTTATTTTACATATGATACAAAGACAATTTAAATTACTTTTAGCATTAAGACTTGGAAGTGATAGCGGTGTTAAAGCAGATGAACTTTCAAAACAATATAGATTACATCCATATATTGCAGAAAAAATGGTTAAACAAAGCAAGAAATTTTCTCTTCAATCTTTAAAAAGAAATTTAAAACTTTGTGTTGAAACAGACAAATTAATAAAAAGCTCAACTAGTGACAATAAAATACAACTAGAAATTTTTATATTAAATTTAATGATATAAACTTAATAAAGATAAAATAAAAAACCGTGACAAAATCACGGTTTATTTATTAAGCTGATAAGCTAGTTAACTTTGTAGCTAGTCTAGATTTCTTTCTAGCTGCTTTGTTTTTATGTATTATTCCTTTTGAAGCAGCCATATCTAAAGCCTTAACAACTACAGTGTAGTTAGCTTTAGCTTCTTCTACATTTTTGTTAGCAACTGCAGCTTCAAACTTTTTGATTTTAGTTTTAAGTGCAGATTTTATCATTGTATTTCTAAGAGTTTTAGCTTTCGCAACTTTAATTCTTTTTTGTGCTGACTTAATATTTGCCATGTATGTTTCACCCCCTTGTATTTTTATCACGTCTCAGCAGCTTTGGGGAAGTCTGCGTATGAGTCCTATATTTAACAAATGCTATTATATCATTATTTGAAAATCACTTCAAGTAGAATTTACCTTTTAAAAATAAAATCTAATATCTCTAATAATTTTTCTAATTACTTCCCTTTATGTATTATAACAGTAATGGGAATAAAAATACATAGTTAGATAAAATTTTTCCAAAAGAATAGTAATAATTTATTTGGAAAAGATATATTTTAGAAACAGATTAATTTTTTAGACAATATATTATTTTTACTGAAAATTAGAAGGAGGCGTATTATGAATAGTATACGAACAGATTTAGCACTAGAAGCTAGAGAATACTATAAAGAAAAAAATAATAGTGAAATAGATGGAGTGGAAGTAAATAATTATACAGATAAACAGGTAATGGTTTCTCGTGTGAAGGTATTAAATGATGAAGGTGCTAGAATAATAGGAAAACCTAAGGGAAATTATATTACATTGGAGTTTGCAGATTTTGTACATTATGATGGTGATGCAAAGGATGATGTAAGTAAAACATTAGCAAAAGAATTAAGTAAAATAATTAAATTAGATGATAGTATGACTGCATTAGTAGTAGGTCTTGGTAACTGGAATATTACACCAGATGCATTAGGTCCTAAGGTTGTATCTAAGCTCATGATAACCAGGCATTTAAAAGAGTATGTACCTAATAGTATTGATGAAGGTGTTAGACCAGTATGTGCTGTTGCTCCAGGTGTACTAGGCATTACTGGTATAGAAACAAGTGAAATTGTAAAAGGCATAGTTGATAAAATTAAACCTAATATAGTTATATGTATTGATGCATTAGCTTCTAGGAAGACTCAAAGAGTTAACAGAACTATTCAAATTGGTGATACAGGAATATCACCAGGTGCTGGAATAGGAAATAAAAGAATGGAACTTAGTGAAAGTACACTTGGTGTGCCTGTTATTGCTATAGGTGTGCCTACAGTTGTAGATGCTGCTACATTAGCAAATGATACTATAGACTTAGTCATAGATGATTTAACAGATGAAGCAACTTCTGGTGGAGATTTTTATAAAATTCTACAATCCCTAGATAGAAATGAAAAACAAAGTTTAATAAGAGAAACATTGGGAGTAAAAATGGCATCTTTAGTAGTTACACCTAAAGATATAGACATGGTAATTGATTCTGTATCAAAAATAATTGCTAATGGAATAAATATAGCACTTCAACCAGCATTAACATTGGATGATATCAATAAATATATAAATTAAATAATTTATCATTGTTACATATTAAAAATAACAAATACCATATGTCTTAAGCCTTAAATATTTTTAGTAAATATTAGTTATAAATAATAAAATCCCCTCATATATATCAAATATATTTATTAATAAACAAGTTGATTTATGTTATCAGTTATTGAAAAAAGGACAATTGAAATAATCTCAATAAAACTTTTTATTATTTAGTTTTATATATGAAATTATTTTGCAGTTGTCCGTTAAACATTTCAATTGTTACAAGTTTAATTTATATATACAGGAGGGGTAAAATGAATTACAAAAGGCAAAGTTATGGTAGATATAATAATAAGTATAGAATAAATAATAAAAACAATTCCTTAAGCAAATATTCAAAAGTTGGAATAACATTTTTAGCAGCACTATTATTAATAATTATATTTGAAAAAAATTTCTTAATTTACAATTATAATCATCAAAGCGGTTTTAGGACGGGCCTTTATTTTAAAGTGATAAATAGCAGTATATCTTCTTTTGGAGCATCTTCTAGAAAGCTTGTAAGGGAAGAGGATAAAGGTATATCTGCATTTAGTATTATGCAAATAATTAAAGATGAATTTGGATTCTTTAATAAAAATGGAGAAAAGAATTTAAATGAAAATTCAGTAGATGAAAGTAAAAGTGCTTTTAATGAAGAATTTAATATAGATTCTTTTAATTTAAATGATAAAGATATAAATAAAAAAGATATGAAGAGTATTAGTGAAGAGGAAAAAATGAAAAATGCTAATAAGAGAATATTAATTTATCATACACATACTTGTGAAGCTTATTCACCAGGAGAAGCTTCTAAGAAAGATCCTAATAATAATATATTAGCAGTAGGGGATGTATTAACAGCAGAATTAGAAAAACGTGGCTTTGCAGTTATACATGATAAAACTTTTCATGATACTGATTATAATGACTCATATTATAAATCTCGTGAAACTTTAAAAAAGTACTTAAATCAATATAAAGATTTTGATTTAATTATAGATATGCATAGAGACTCAGGACCTAGAAAAGAATCTGTTACTGGAATAGTAAATGGTGAGCCAGTTGCAAAAGTAATGTTTGTACCGGCTACAGCAAATCCTAGATATAAAAATCAATTAGTTAAAATGAATGCTATAGTTAATATTGCTAATAAATCATTTCCAGACTTATTTAGGGGAAAACCTATATTTGATACTTATACCACAGGCATAAGTTATTACAGTCAGGATTTAAGTGATAATGCAGTGTTAGTTGAAGTAGGTGCCAGCACAAATACATTAAATGAAGCAAAAAACAGTATGAAATATTTGGGACAGGTTATTGGAGAAGCTTTAAAGTAAATTTTAATATCTAAATTTTGTATAAAAAAAGCAAAAAAGGTACATCCTTATCACATGGGGAGGTGCTTTTTTTATGGAAAAAAAATATAAAAATATAATATGTTTATCTATAGCAATTTTCATATTTGGCGTTTTATTTGTCAATTTAAATTCTTCAAATATAGTTAAAGAAAAAAGTTTCTTAAAAATTTATGTAAAAGACAATCCTCCGAAAGTGGTTTTAGACTTGGGGGAAAAGCAATTAATATTAAATACTAAAATGTTTTATGATTTTAAGAAAGGAACAGAAGTTATCATAGATAATACTGTGGAACGGATAATGTCTTTGTCTAGATAAATAAAAATTTAGCCTTATATATTAATTCACCTCTGGGTAACAGCGTGAAGCCCTTTAGGGTTACCTTGGTGAGCAATATAGTTTAAAACAGAAATCAGTGACATTATGCTGAATTTATGGAGGTAAGTGATATGATTAAAATATTATTTAATAATCCATATGCAATGCAAAATCATACTGCACTTAAGGGGTTTATTAATGGAAAATTCATAGTTCATAATTGTGGGTATTTCTCAGTTATCACTGAGAATTTTAAAATTGCTACTGTAGCGACGAACAGTGTTCACTGCATAACTAGCAATTATATTATTAGCCCCAAAAAATTATTTCCTTCTCATCTCATAGATAAAGCATAGCTATAAAGAAAGGGTATTTATTGACAAAGTTCCTAAACTATATGATATAATTTAAACTGACTAAATATGTATAAAGATATAAAATATATATTTTAGGGTAAAACTATTTTGTGTCAGGTAGTTTACTTAATATATCAATATAAAATATAGATTTACAAGTATATAAATCCAATAAAGTAGGGTTAGAAGCATCCGAAATTTAATGCCCATACATAGTATACAATAGAGATTATGATGTGGGAAAGTCTAAGAGTAATTTTAGAAACATATGATTTTAGTCATGTGTGCTTCATTATAATTTTTATATAGTCATTATCGTAAACGGGGGTAAAATTAATGCAAAATAATAGACAAAAAAACATAAGAAACTTTTCCATAGTTGCACATATAGATCATGGTAAATCTACTTTAGCAGATAGACTTTTAGAGAAAACTGGCACATTAACAGAGAGAGAAATGGAATCACAAATACTAGATAATATGGAGCTTGAAAGGGAAAGAGGCATTACAATTAAAGCTCAAGCTGCAAGACTTGTATATAAAAGAGAAGCAGATGGACAAGAGTACATATTAAATTTAATTGATACTCCAGGGCATGTAGACTTTAATTATGAGGTTTCTAGAAGCTTAGCTGCTTGTGAAGGAGCTATACTAGTAGTAGATGCTACTCAAGGTATTCAAGCTCAGACATTAGCCAATTGTTATTTAGCATTAGATCACAATCTTGAAATTGCACCAGTAATAAATAAGATTGATCTTCCAAGTGCAAGACCAGAGGAAATTAAACAGGAGATAGAAGATGTAATAGGAATAGAAGCTCAAGATGCACCGCTTATCTCTGCTAAAACAGGACTTAATATAGAAGATGTTTTAGAGACAATAGTGGAAAAGATACCAGCCCCAACTGGAGATGAAGAAGCACCATTAAAAGCATTAATATTTGATTCATACTATGACAGCTATAAAGGTGTTGTTACATACATAAGAATTATAGATGGGGTTGTTAAACCAGGAACTAAAATAAAGCTTATGAATACTAACAAAGTTTATGATGTTACTGAAGTTGGTATATTTACGCCAGCACCAATGCCTATTACAGAACTAAAAGCAGGGGAAGTTGGATATTTAAGTGCTTCTATAAAAAATGTTGCAGATGCTAGAGCAGGAGATACAATCACAGAAGCTAACAGACCTGCAAAAGAGGCACTAGAAGGTTATAGACCTGCAATACCAATGGTGTTTAGTGGAATTTATCCTGCAGATGGATCAAAATATGAAGCTTTAAAAGAGGCATTAGAAAAATTACAACTAAATGATGCTGCATTATCTTTTGAACCAGAAACTTCTATAGCATTAGGCTTTGGATTTAGATGCGGATTCTTGGGGCTTTTACATATGGAGATTATTCAGGAGAGAATAGAAAGAGAATTTAATCTTGATATTATAACTACAGCACCATCTGTTATTTATAAAGTAGGAAAAACTGATGGAAGTCTTATAGAAATAACAAATCCAACTAATCTTCCAGAACCATCAGAAATAAGTTACATGGAAGAGCCTATGGTTAAAACTTCTATAATTGCACCATCAGAGTATGTTGGAGCAATAATGGAGCTTTGTCAAGATAAGAGAGGTATCTTCATTGATATGCAGTATATCGAAGAAACTAGAGTGGTTATAAATTATGATATGCCTTTAAATGAAATAGTTTATGATTTCTTTGATGCGTTAAAGTCAAGAACTAGAGGATATGCATCCTTTGATTATGAATTAAAAGGATATAAAGAAACTAAACTTGTTAAATTAGATATACTTTTAAATGGAGATGTAGTAGACGCATTATCAATGATAGTACCTGAAGAAAGAGCTTATCATAGAGGAAGAGCTATGGCTGAAAAACTTAAAGAGATTATTCCAAGACAATTATTTGAAATTCCTATACAAGCAGCTGTAGGTTCAAAAATAATAGCAAGAGAAACTGTAAAAGCTATGAGAAAAGATGTACTTGCAAAATGCTATGGTGGAGATATTTCAAGAAAGAAAAAACTTTTAGAAAAGCAAAAACAAGGAAAGAAGAGAATGAGACAAATTGGTAGTGTAGAAGTGCCACAAGAGGCATTTATGGCTGTATTGAAAATAGATTAGTTATGTAATTATATTACACTACTGAGTATATATATTTTCTTAAGATGCAAATTAATAAAAGTGAGGAAAATATTATGAATGATATAGCATTATATATTCATATTCCATTTTGTAAAAACAAATGTTTTTATTGTGATTTTGCTTCTTTTAGTGGTAAAGAAAAATATATGCTTAATTATATTGAAGCCTTATCCAAAGAAATTAATAATATAAAAAGTGAAAATATCATAAAGACAATATTTATTGGTGGGGGAACTCCCACCTATTTGTCTTTAGAAGGTTTCAATATACTAAAGAAAAGCATAGAAAAACTAAACATTAATAAAGATGTAGAGTTTACAGTAGAAGGAAATCCAGGAACTTTTACAAAGGAAAAATTAAAGTTTTTAAAAGACATGGGAGTTAATAGACTTAGTATAGGACTTCAAGCTTGGCAAAATGATTTATTAAAGGTTTTAGGAAGAATTCACACTGTAGAGGAGTTTAAAGAAAGTTACTTCATGGCAAGACAATTAGGATTTGATAATATTAATATAGATTTGATGTTTGGGCTTCCAAATCAAAATTTAAAAATGTGGGAAGAGACTTTAAATGAAGTGATATCATTAGAACCTGAACATATATCTTGTTATAGCTTAATCATTGAAGAAGGAACTCCATTTTTTGATTTTTATAATAACAAAAAATTAAACCTACCTAGTGAAGATTTAGAAAGAGAAATGTATTCCACAACCTTAAAAACTTTAAAAAAATATGGATATAATCAATATGAAATTTCTAATTTTTCTAAGAAAAATAAAGAATGTAGACATAATTTAGTATACTGGAATTTAAATTCTTACGTTGGATGTGGAGCTTCTGCTCACTCTTATATAAATAGCATAAGATATTCAAATACGGAAGATATAAAGGATTATATAGATAGAATTAATAAATATAATAGCCCAATAGTATATAAAAGTGAAAATACTTTAGAAGAAAATATGGAAGAATTCATGTTTTTAGGTCTTCGAAAAATTGAAGGAATAAAAAAAGAAGAATTTAGAAAAAGATTTTCAAAAGATGTATATGATGTTTATGGAGGAGTTATTAATAAGTATAAATCCTTGAATATGCTATGTGAAAACCATGAAAGAATATTTTTAAATGAAAGAGGAATAGAAGTATCTAATGTAATTATGTCTGAATTTTTATTAGAAAAATCGTAAAGGGTATTGACAATTAAAAATTTAAATGATATTTTAAAAATGTAGTGATTAGCACTCAATAAAAGAGAGTGCTAATAAAGAGGTGATAATATGGAGATTGATGATAGAAAAATTCATATACTTCAGGCTATTATCAACGACTACATTATCTATGGAGAGCCTGTAGGATCAAGAACTATTGCTAAAAAGTACGATTTAGGAATTAGTTCAGCGACTATAAGAAATGAAATGGCAGATTTAGAGGAAATGGGATATTTAGAGCAGTTACATACCTCTTCAGGAAGAAAACCTTCAGATAAGGGGTATAGGCTTTATGTAGATAGACTTATGAAATTATCCTCTTTAACTCAAGAAGAAAAAAGCGCCATAAAAAACTACTCAATAAATTTAGCTTTTAGTGAAGTTGATAAAATTGTAAAAGGTGCAACTCAAATTCTTTCAGAACTTACAAATTTGACATCTATTGTAAAGGCACCATCAGTTAAAAAAAGTTTTGTTAAATATATACAATTAATTAACTTGGATAAAAATAACATTTTATCTACTATTATTACAGATAGTGGTTTAATAAAGCATAATGTTATTAGAGTTAATAATCCAATTGACAATAATTCCTTATTTAAAATAAATAATATTTTAAATATAAGATTAAAAGATATTTCTATGGAAAAAATTAATATGGAATTATTAACTAATCTAAAAAAAGATTTGTATGGAAATGAAGAAATATTTGATGCTATACTTCCCGTACTCTATGAGAGTTTAGTAAATGTTGAAAACAACGAAGTGTATATAGAAGGAAGTACAAATATTTTTAATTATCCTGAATACAATAACATTGATAAAGCAAGAGAGTTTTTAGTGTTAGTTAATAACACAGAAAATATTAATAATATCCTTGAAAATGATGAAGGTGAATTATCTGTAAAAATTGGAAGAGAGAATTTTATGGAATGTGCTAAAGATTGCAGTATAATAACTGCAACATATAGTTACAATGGCAATTCACTAGGAACTATAGGAGTTATAGGCCCTACTAGAATTCCATATGGTAAAGTAATTGCAGTCCTTAATAGTATAGTTAATGAACTAAATATTAATATATCAAGGAAATACGACGAATTTGAATAAATTTGTTGTATTATAATAGCTTTGGAATGGAGGAATGAGAAGTGCAGAATATAGATGGGGACCTGAAGAATAAAAAAGTAGAAGATGCTTTAGAGAATAATGAAGAAGTTAATAATGTGGATGAAACTTTAGAAGAAGCAGAAATAAATGAAGATAAAGAGTTTGAAGATGAGGTATCATCACCAGAACTTTGTGATGTAAAAGCTTTAAAGAAAGAAAATGAAAGCTTAAAAGAGGAATTATCTTCATTAAAAGATAGATTTTTAAGATTAACTGCAGAATATGATAACTATAGAAAAAGAACAACAAGAGAAAAAGAAAACATCTATTTAGATGCTTGTGAAGATGTTCTAAAAGAAATGTTCCCTGTATTAGATAATCTTGAACGTGCACTTAATGCTAGTGGAAGTGAGGAAGATCTAAGAAAAGGAATAGAAATGACTGTTAAGCAATTCAATACTTCATTTGAAAAATTAGGAGTAGAAGAAATAGCTACAGATATGGAATTTGATCCTAATTTCCATAATGCTGTTATGCATGTGGAAGATGAAAATTTAGGGAAAAATCAAGTTGCAGAAGTTTTCTTAAAAGGATATAAAAAAGGAAATAAAGTATTAAGATATAGTATGGTAAAAGTTGCAAACTAACATTTAGGAGGTAAATACAATGGGAAAAATAATAGGTATTGATTTAGGTACAACAAATTCATGCGTAGCTGTTATGGAAGGTGGAGAACCAGTTATAATTCCAAACGCAGAAGGTGCAAGAACTACTCCTTCAGTAGTATCTTTTTTAGCTGACGGAGAAAGATTAATAGGTCAAGTGGCAAAAAGACAAGCAATAACAAATCCAGATAAAACAATAATTTCAATTAAAAGACATATGGGAAGCAACCATAAGGTTAAAATAGATGAAAAAGAATATACTCCTCAAGAAATATCAGCAATGATTCTTCAAAAGATTAAAGCTGATGCAGAAGCATATCTAGGGGAAAAAGTAACAGAAGCTGTTATAACAGTTCCAGCGTATTTTAATGACAGTGAAAGACAAGCAACTAAAGATGCCGGTAGAATTGCAGGCTTAGATGTTAAGAGAATAATCAACGAACCAACAGCAGCATCACTTGCTTATGGTCTTGATAAAATGGATAAAACTCATAAAATATTTGTTTATGACTTAGGTGGAGGTACTTTTGACGTATCTATACTAGAACTTGGAGATGGAGTATTTGAAGTTAAATCTACAACTGGAGATACAAAACTTGGTGGAGATGACTTTGACCAAAAAGTTATAGATTATATAGCAGATACTTTCAAAGCAGAAAATGGTATAGATTTAAGAACTGATAAAATGGCACTTCAAAGATTAAAAGAAGCTGCTGAAAAAGCTAAAATTGAGTTATCTTCATCAACTCAAACAAATATTAATTTACCATTTATAACTGCAGATGCTACAGGCCCAAAACATATAGACTTAAATTTAACAAGAGCTAAATTCAATGAATTAACTCATGATTTAGTACAAAGAACAATAGAGCCAATGAAAAAAGCATTAAAAGATGCAGGATTAAGCATAAATGAAATAGATAAAGTTATATTAGTAGGTGGATCAACAAGAATTCCAGCTATACAAGAAGCAGTTAAAAACTTTACAGGAAAAGAACCTTCAAAAGGAGTTAACCCAGATGAATGTGTTGCAGCAGGTGCAGCAATACAAGCAGGTGTGTTAACAGGAGATGTTAAAGACGTATTATTATTAGACGTTACTCCATTAACTTTAGGAATTGAAACTTTAGGAGGAGTTGCTACTCCATTAATTGAAAGAAATACTACAATTCCAACTAAGAAGAGTCAAATATTCTCTACAGCTCAAGATGGTCAAACATCTGTTGAAATTCACGTTGTTCAAGGTGAAAGACAAATGGCAGCTGATAACAAAACTTTAGGAAGATTTACATTATCAGGAATAGCGCCAGCTCCAAGAGGAGTTCCTCAAATAGAAGTTACTTTTGATATAGATGCTAATGGTATAGTTAATGTTGCAGCTAAAGATAAAGGAACAGGAAAGGAAGCAAATATTACAATTACTGCTTCTACTAACTTAAGTGAAGATGAAATTCAAAATGCAGTAAACGAAGCAGAAAGATTTGCTGAAGAAGATAAGAAGAGAAAAGAAGGCATAGAAATAAAAAATAATGCTGATCAAATAGCATATCAAACTGAAAAAACTTTAAATGATTTAGGAGATAAAGTATCAGCTGAAGATAAAGCTTCAATAAATGAAAAATTAGAAGATTTAAAGAAAGTTAAAGATGGAGAAGATTTAGAAGCTATTAAGAAAGCTACAGAAGAATTAACTCAAGCATTTTATGCTGTATCTTCTAAAATTTATCAAGCAGAAGCTGCACAAAACCCAGAAGGTGCACAACAAAACCCAAATGATAATGGACCAGATGGTGATAATGTAGTTGATGCTGACTATAAAGTAGACTAGTGATTTTTATTAAGGGATGGGTATAGCGCCCCTCCCTTATTTAGTCTATACCTATAAATAATCTATTAGATTAATGATTTTAAATGATACACAATTAAATGTGAAACTAAATTCAATTAAATAGTTTTTAGATATTGTGCTAAAAGTCATGCCTTTTACTTATCCTGTACGGAAGGCACTTATTTACTTTGAAAAAAGACAAATTAAAGCATTATAAAAATTATAAATTTTTATAATAGACAGTTGTGCATTAATCAGGTATTAGTAGCATATTTTAGGAATTATACATAATAAACTAATAGAAGTTGAATTTATGCTGAAGATGTTTTATAGTATAAAACAGAGTATAATAGGTGGTGAAAAAATTAATGGCAAATAAGGATTATTATGAGGTTTTAGGGGTAGACAAAAATGCTAGTGAAGATGATATAAAAAGAGCTTTTAAAAAATCAGCATTAAAGTATCACCCAGATAGAAACCCAGGAGATAAAGAAGCAGAAGAAAAATTTAAAGAGATAAATGAAGCATACCAAGTATTATCAGATTCAGAAAAAAGACAAAGATATGATCAATTTGGAACTGCCGATTTTAATGGTCAAGGTTTTGGAGGCTTTGACTTTAGCGGCGGCGGTTTTGACTTTGGTGATATTTTTGGTGATATATTTGGTGGAGGCTTTGGCGGTTTTGGCGGAGGAAACAGAAAAAATGCTCCAAGAAAAGGTGCTGACCTTGAATATAATTTAAACTTAACTTTTGAAGAAGCTGTATTTGGCGTTGAAAAAGAAATTTCTGTAACTAGAAGAGAGCGTTGTGAAACATGTAGTGGTACAGGAGCAAGACCTGGAACTTCACCTAAGACTTGTACTAAATGTAATGGTACAGGACAAATAAGGGTACAAAGACAAACTCCAATAGGAGTTATTGCATCTACTACTACTTGTGATGCATGTAGAGGTAAAGGTCAAATAATTGATGAGCCATGTACATCATGTCATGGTAGTGGAAAAGAGAGAAAGACTAGAAAGATAACTGTTAATATACCAGCAGGTGTAGATAATGGTAATGTTATGCCTTTAAGAGCTCAAGGAGAAGCAGGGGAAAATGGCGGACCTTCAGGAGATTTATATATAAATTTAAGAGTAGCACCGCACAGAACCTTTAAGAGACAAGGTTTTGACATTCATATAGAAACTCATATTAGTTTTTCTAGTGCAGCACTAGGTACTGAAATTACAGTTCCAACTGTTGATGGTGATGTTAAATATAAAATACCAGCAGGAACTCAGCCTGGAACTATATTTAGGCTAAAAGGAAAAGGTGTACCTAGAGTTAATTCTGCAGGACGTGGTGACCAATATGTTAAAGTTATAGTAGACGTTCCAAAACAATTAAATGACAAGCAAATTGAGGCACTTAAAATGTTTATGGAAGCTAGTGGAGAGTCTGTAGGAGAAATTGGAGAAACTAAGAAAAAATTTAATTTATTTGGAAATAAAAAATAAATTATAGAAACTTCACTTCAAAAGTGAGGTTTCTTTTATTTTAAAATAATCCATTATGAAATTTAAAAAGATGAAAAATTATGCTAATATATAATAATGGTATTAAATTTAAAAAAAGAAAAAATATTTTTAAATTGATGTAACAATTAGCTATTTTAATATAATTAAATTATTGGAGGTTAAATAATGGAAAAAGATTGGATTGAAGTAACAGTAGTTACAAGCAGTGAAGCAACAGAAGCTGTATCAGGCTTTTTTTATAATACTGGAGTAAAAGGTGTTTCTATAATTGATTCAGAGGATGTAGAATTTAAAAAGAGAAATCCTGGAGACTGGGATTATTTTGATGAAACTATATTAGATATAAAAACAGGAGCTGTAGTTAAAGGATATTTTAAAGAAGATGAAAATTTTGATGAATATTTAAAATACATAAAAGAGAGTGTTGAAAAGCTTCCTGAGTTTGGCTTTGATAAAGGAGAGGGCGTAGTTACTGCTACTAAAGTCAATGAGGAAGAATGGGAAAATAACTGGAAAAAATACTATAAGCCTACAAGGGTAGGTAACAAAGTAGTGGTTAAACCTATTTGGGAAAATTATGAGCCTAAAGATGAAGATGTAATAGTAGAATTAGATCCAGGTATGGCTTTTGGTACTGGTACTCATGAAACTACAAGAATGTGCATTAAATCTTTAGAAAAATATGTAAAAAAAGATAGCGTAGTTTTTGATATAGGAACAGGGTCAGGAATACTATCTATTTCTGCTGCAAAATTAGGTGCAAAAAAAGTAACAGCTGTAGATTTAGATCCTGTAGCAGTAGATTCTGCAAAAAAGAACGTATCATATAATGACATAGATAATGTAGAAGTTCTACATGGAGATTTAATGGAAATAGTTGAAGGAAAAGCAGATATAGTAGTAGCTAACATTATAGCTGATGTGATTATATTTTTATCAGAAGGTGTTAAAGAATTTATAAATGATGGAGGATATTTTATTTCTTCAGGAATAATTTTAGCAAGACAAGAAGATGTTATTAATAAACTTAAATCTTGCGGATTTGAGATTTTAGAAGTAATTAATGATGGCGAGTGGGCTTGCATAGTATCAAAAGCTTAATTTAAAGGGGAAGATATAAATGCATAAGTTTTTTGTATCTAAAGATAACATAATAGGAAATAGATGCACCATTGAAGGTGATGATGTTAAACATATATATAAAGTTTTAAGACTTAAAGAAGGCGAAGAAATTAGTATTAATAATTGTGAAGGTAAAGAGTATATAGGAAAGCTTATTGATATTAATAAAAAAGAAGTTCAAGTTGAAATCCTTAAAGAGATAGAATTAAATAATGAAAGCAATATTAAAGTTCATCTTTTTCAAGGGATGCCTAAATCTACAAAAATGGATTTAATTGTTCAAAAAAATACTGAGCTTGGGATTAGAAGTATAACCCCTGTGATTACAGAAAGAGTTGTAGTTAAGAATGATTCAGATTTTAAAAAAGTTGATAGATGGAATAGAATTGCACTTGAAGCTTGCAAACAAAGTAAAAGAAGTTTAATTCCTAATATAGATACACCAATAGAGTTTCATGAACTTTTAATAAAGTTAAAAGATATGGACTTAATTGTGGTACCTTATGAGAATAAAGAGGAATATGGAATTAAAAAACTTACTGAGGATTTAGGAAATGATGAAATTAAAAATATAGCTATTGTTATAGGTCCAGAAGGAGGCTTTGAAGAAGAAGAAATTCTAAAGCTTGAGGAAGCAGGAGCATATATTATAACCCTAGGACCAAGAATTTTAAGAACTGAAACAGCAGGTTTTGTAGCTTTGAGTCTTCTTATGTATGAACTAGGAGATTTAGGAGGTAGTATATAATGAGGGTTGCCTTTTCTACATTAGGTTGTAGAGTTAATGTGTATGAGTCAGAGGCTATGACGGAAAAGTTTATAAAAGATGGATATGAAGTAACTAATTTTGATGAATTTTCAGATGTATATGTTATTAATACTTGTACTGTAACCAATATGGGAGATAAAAAATCAAGACAGATGATTTCTAGAGCAAGAAGAAAAAATCCTGATGCTATAATTGCTGTTGTTGGATGTTATTCTCAAATAGCTTCTGATGAAATTTCTAAAATTGAAGGTGTTGATGTAGTTTTAGGTACTAGAAACAAAGGAGATATTGTTTACTATGTAAATAGAGCTAGAGAAGAAAAAAGACAATTTGTAGAAGTTAATGATGTACTTAGAAATAGAAATTTTGAAGAGTTAGACATAGAGGAATTTCAAGATAAAACTCGTGCTTTTTTAAAAATTCAAGATGGATGTAATAAATTTTGCTCATATTGCTTAATTCCTTTTGCAAGAGGAGCTGTATGCAGCAAAGATCCTGAAAAATTATTAAAAGAAGTCCATGAACTTTCTCAAAATGGATTTAAAGAAATAATATTATCTGGAGTACATACTGCTTCTTATGGAGTGGATTTAGAAGGTGATTGGTCACTGGTAAAAGTATTAGAAGAGATAAATAAAGTAGAGGGAATTGAAAGAATAAGAATAGGTTCTATTGATCCTACATTTTTCTCAGAAGGAGTTATTGAAAAAATAGCTGGACTAGAAAAAATGTGTCCTCATTTTCATTTATCCCTTCAAAGTGGCTGTGATGCTACTTTAAAGAGAATGAACAGGCACTATACTACAGAAGATTATAGAACTGTAGTTGAAAATCTTAGAAAACATATAAGTGATGTGTCTATAACTACAGATATTATTGCAGGCTTTCCAGGAGAGAGCGAAAAGGATTTTGAAGAAGCATATAAGTTTTTAAGTGAAATAGAGCTTTCTAAAATGCATATCTTTAAGTATAGCCCAAGAAAAGGTACAAAGGCAGCAGAAATGATGCTTCAAGTGGATGGTAATATAAAAGAAAAGAGAAGTGAAGCATTGATTGCACTATCAGATAAACTAGAAAATCAGTTTATGAGTAAATTTATAGGACGTACAATGAAAGTTTTATATGAAGAAGAAAGCAAAGAACTATCTAATCATTATGTAGGATACACACCAAATTACATTAAAGTTATTGCAAAAAGTGATGAAAATTTGCAAGGAAAAATAGTAGAAACTAAACTTGAAAAAGTAGAGGATGCTTATATATTAGGTGCTATAAAATAAATCTTAAAACTTATTTCTATAAATCTTTTGAAGGAAAAATGTTATTTTTGTAGAATATTATTTTTAATAAGAAATAATAATATAATTAGATAAAAATGGAGGTGAGAAAATGAGTGATTGTATATTTTGTAAAATAATCAGTGGGGAAATACCTTCTAATAAGGTTTACGAAGATGATAAAGTGTTTGCTTTTAAAGATATAAATCCAGAAGCACCTATTCATGTTCTTATAATTCCTAAAACCCATATAACTAGTATTAATGATTTAAATCACCAAAATTCCCATCTTATTTCACATATATTTTTAACAATACAAAATATTGTAAAAGAGCTAGGAATAGATGAGAGTGGTTACAGAGTTGTAGCCAATACAGGAAAAGATGGGGGACAGACAGTAAACCATATGCATTTTCATCTTTTAGCTGGAAGAAATTTAAATTGGCCACCAGGCTAAATAAAAAATAATGAAAATCTTGACAGTAAACGAAAATATATTGTATAATTAAAAATGTGCTATTTATGCCCCGCATTGGCTACTTTTAATTTAAAAGTTGAATTGAGCTAGCGGAGGGAGGGATAATAATGTCAGAAATTAAAGTTGGAGAAAACGAATCATTAGAGAATGCTTTAAGAAGATTTAAGAAGAAATGTGCAAGAGCTGGTGTTCTTTCAGAAGTAAGAAAAAGAGAGCACTATGAAAAACCAAGCGTTAAGAAAAAGAAAAAATCAGAAGCTGCAAGAAAGAGAAAATTCAAGTAGAATTTTTGAAAGAAGGTAACAGGCTATGTCCCTTAAGGATAGATTACAAGAAGACTGGAAAAATGCCTTAAAAGGAAAAGATAAGTTTAAGGCTTCAGTTATAAGTATGGCAAAAGCTGCTATACTACAAGTTGAAAAAAATGACAAATCAAGTCTTAATGATGATCAAGTCATTGAGGTTTTAGCTAAGGAAGTTAAGCAAAGACGTGATGCTTTGCAAGAGTTTGAAAAAGGAAATAGACAAGATTTAGTAGACAGCACTAATGCTGAAATTGATATCTTGCTACAATACCTTCCTCAGCAGTTAACTGAAGATGAAATTCGAAAAATTGTTCGAGAGTCAGCGGAAAAATTGGGCGCAAATAGCATGAAAGATATGGGAAAAGTAATGGCTGCCATAAGGCCAAGTACCAATGGCAGAGCAGATGGAAAAATTGTAAGTCAAATAGTTAAAGAATATTTGAATAAATAAGAACTCAGAAGTATCTGAGTTCTTTTTTTTATGCACAGAAAATTTCTTACCACGGGGAAATAGCATGGAGCACGTTAGAGTTGCACTGAGTGCAGTATAGTTTTTTCATAAGAAGCTATATGTAACTTCAAAAATTATCCATTGTTAATTACAAATTTTTAATTGGTAAAGTTATAATTATCTCATGATTTTATTCTTTAAAGTAATTTATTTAAATAAATAATCATAAAATTTAACATATATGCTAGCCTTAATTTATACTAACAAAAATAAGAGGTGATTATTTTGAATAATAAATTACAAAATGCCACAGAGCACTTGGCCAATAAACTAGATATTCCTAGAGATGTAATAATGGACATACCTAAAATAACAGTGGTATCAAATAATGAAATTACTATAGAAAATCACAAAGGAATTGTTTTATTTGAAAAGGAAATGGTTAAAGTTAAATCTTCAATTGGCATGATTACAATTTTTGGGGGCAACTTTGAGATTATATTTGTAGGAGGAAGTACAATAGTTTTAACTGGAAAGTTTAAATCTATTGAATATGGAGAAAATGAATAATATAAAAAAGTATGGTAATGGAATATTAACTATAGAAGTTCAAAGTTTAAAACCAGAAAAGTTCATAAATTTCTTATGGAGAAATAATGTTGTAATCAAAAATGTAAAGAGAAGAAGTTTAACAAACTATACCATGAAAATAAATTTGCAAGATTATAATACTGTTTTAGAAGGAGCAGCAAGGACTAATAGTAAAGTTACAGTTTTAAAGAGAAAAGGTTCCATATTTAAAATATTAAAGCTTAGAAGAAGAAAGACACTGGTGATAACTTTAGCGTTATTTGTAGGTGTTTTATATTATTTAAGCAGTTTTATATGGAAGGTAGAAATAATTACAGATAAATATTTATCCCCATTTGAAATAAGAATGCAGCTTAAATCTTATGGTATAGATAAAGGAACCTTTAAAAAAGATTTTGATGTATATAAATTGGAAGAAAAAATTATAGAAGATAATGATGAAGTTATGTGGGTTAAAGCTAGGATAGAGGGATCAAAACTTACAGTACAAGTTGCAGAGCGACAAGCCCCTCCTAAAATAAGAGAACATAAAACTACAGGGAATATAGTGGCTTCTAAAGATGGTGAAGTAGATAGAATATTTTCAATAACTGGTACTTCTGTTGTTGAACCAGGTAAAATTGTAAAAAGAGGAGATTTATTAATAAAATCAGAGCAAGGTAAAGAAGGAAAAGAATATAACATTAAAGCAGAAGGTACAGTATATGCTAAAACATTTTATGAAAAAAACAAAGAAGTGCCAAAATATACAATAAAGAGAGAGAGAACTGGCAATGTATCCAAAAGTTATTACGTAAAATTTAAAGATAAAAAACTTTATATAAGAAATGGCTTAAATGACTTTGAAAATTATGATAAAATAGACAATAATAAGGGAATTATAAAAACAGAAACTTATCATGAAGTAGTGGAAGAAAAAGTGCCAACGGAAGTAGACGAAGTAATAAAAGAGCTAAATAGAAATATAATCTTAAATCTTGATAAATCAGTGAAAATATTAGAAGTAATACCTGAGATTAAAGAAATGGAAGATAAGTTTTTGGTAAATTTATTAGTAATAGCTGAGGAAAATATTGCTACTGAAGAATTTGTTGATGGAGAAGAGGCTTTAGATTAAACTTCTAGAAACTAGAGAAAAGAAAGTTGGGATATAATGAAGTATTCTAAGAAAAATAAAAAAATTAGGCTGCCAAAATTATCTCAAAGAGGTATATTTATTGTTACTACCTTAGTAATATATTTTATACTTAGCACTTCAATGATTACAGAAACCTATGATATAGAAGTTGGAGATATAGCTAAGAGCGACATAAAGGCATCAAAAGATATACAAGATCAAGTTTCCACAGATAGGCTTATTGAAGAAGCTATAAAGCATGTTCAAGATGTATATACTTACGATGTAAATGCAAGTAAAACAGCAACAAAAAATATTGAAGGGTTGTTTGAAGAAGTAGCTAAAGTTAATAGTAAATATCCACAAAATAAAACATCAGATAATAGTAAAGACAATATGGAAAAAAAGATTGATGACTTAAAAGACTCATTAAAAAATTCCAATTTGTCTGATGAAAATTATATGACTTTGCTTTCTTTAAATGAAAAAGAATTAGATGAATTAAAAGCTTTTTTAATAAATACAATTAATAAAGTTTTTGATGAGACAACAATCTATGAAAATAAACCTCAAGGAGTGGTTTTAGCACAAAGAGTAATAACTACAAAGTTTAACAACTCAACCTTTTCTAAAGACGTTATAGAGCTTGGAATGGCAATAGGAAATGCTCAAATTAAACCAAATTTTTTTATTGACTATGAGAAAACAGATGCCTTAAAAGAAGAGGCTAAAAAGGCAGTAAAACCTGTTATTATAAAAAAAGACCAAATCATAGTAAAAGAAGGGGAGCCTGTAACAGGAGCTCAAATAGAGGTATTAAAGGAACTAGGATTATTAAACAAGGACAAATCATTAAGAGTAGTACTTTATGCAAGTTTACTTGTATTATTGCTTTCTGTAATATTAATACAATGGTACTACTTAAAAGAAAATTGCAAGGAAATTTATAATGAGCCTAATAAAATAATGGTTATAAATGTACTTAATTGTATTTCTTTAATATTGGCAAGGACATTATATGTAATATCACCTTATTTAATTCCATTTGCATGTGTGCCTATATTATTATCTATATTAATTGATGAGAAGGTCTCTATGACCATTAACGTCTTAAATGCTATACTAATAAGTGTTATTGTAGGATTCAATGTAGAAATAGCTATTATTGCTATTATAAATTCTATATCTGCTCCTATAATATTAAAGAAAGTACAGCAAAGAAATGATATTTTATATTCTTGTATTTATATAGCAATATTAAACTTTATATTCACATTGACTATAGGATATGCACTAAGCAATCACATAGCTGGGATAATAGCAAAAGCAGCAACAACTGCAATGTCTAGCATTATCTCTGGAATATTAGCTATAGGAATGTTACCATTCTTAGAAAATGCTTTTGACATAGTAACTAATATAAAATTATTAGAACTGGCAAATCCAAACCATCCTCTTTTAAAAAGACTGCTTATAGAGGCACCAGGAACATATCACCACAGCGTACTTGTGGCAAATTTATCTGAAATGGCAGCAGAAGCAGTTGGAGCTAATGCTATATTAGCTAGGGTATCTGCTTATTATCATGATGTAGGTAAAATTGAAAGACCTTACTATTTTAAGGAAAATCAATTTAGTGGAGATAACCCTCATGATAAAATTTCACCAAGACTTAGTGCTTTAATCATAACTTCTCATGTTAGTGATGGAATAAAACTGGCTAAAAGTTATAAACTGCCTACTGCAATACAAGATGTCATAGCACAACATCATGGAGATTCATTAGTTAAATATTTTTATATAACTATGAAAAATCAAAGTTCAAATCCAGAAGAGATAAATGAGGAAGATTATAAATATAAAGGACCAGCACCAATAAGTAAAGAATCAGCTATTGTAATGTTAGCAGATGGAGTTGAGGCTTCTGTAAGGTCAATACCAAATCCTACAAAAGAAAAAGTAGAACAAATGGTAGATAATATTTTTAAAGGCAGATTATCAGAAAATCAATTAGATAACTGTGATTTGACTTTTAAAGAACTTCAAAAAATTAAAGAAGCATTTTTAAAGGTACTAAAGGGGATTTATCATGAAAGAATTGAATATCCATTAGAAAAATTAAAATTAGAAGAAAAAAAGGAGTAGTAAATGATATTTTTAGATAATAGACAAGATAAAATTGAAATCACAGAAGAACTAGAGAAAAAGATAGTGGAAATAATTGAATATACATTAAAGGAAGAAGGAGTTAATATTCCTTCAGAAATAAGTATTATATTTATAGATAATGAAGAGATAAGAGTGATTAACAAAGAGCAAAGAGACATAGATAAAATTACAGATGTACTTTCTTTTCCAATGCTTGATTATGAAGAGGGAAAAGTATTTAAAGATATGTATTTAGATTATGAATTTGATTTTTGTGATTTAAATGAAGGAAATTTAGTACTAGGAGATATGGCACTGTCTCTTGAGAAGGCTTTAGAACAATCAGAAGAGTATGGTCATTCTTTTATAAGAGAAGTTATGTATTTGGTGGTACATTCTATATTACATCTATTAGGATATGATCATATAGATGAAAATGATAAAATTTTAATGCGTAAAAGAGAAGAAGAAATACTAAATAAGTTTAATATTAATCGCTTAGGATAGAATATAAATAAACTACTCTAAAGTCAAATGTATATCTTAATGTAAGTTAACAGCTTAATGTATTAATTAACTTTTTTACCACCCCTGGGGAACAGCGCCAAGCCCTTTAGGGTTACCCTAGGTGCAGTATAGCTTAAAAGTAAAACCAGTGATATGGTACTAATATTATAGAGATAACCAACGTTACTAAGTTATCATCCAATGTTGCAGATGTAGCACCATATTATACTGCACCCTAGAGGTGGAAAATCCATAATTGTCCACTGTCAATCCTCAATTCTCAATTATATAAATATAAGTTAAGGCAACTTATTAATACAAATTCTTAAGTATACAGATTAAATTTAGAGATGGTATATCTATAATAAAGAATATATTTTAAATGCAAGGATTTTTGAGAAAGCAGCAACTTATTGACATGTGGTTTTATCTACATGTCATAGTTTTTAAGGTGGTGTTAAAAATGAGAGTGAAGAAATTGGTAGATAGCTTTAATTATGCAATTGAGGGAATAATACATACTATAAGAACTCAAAGAAATATGAGAATACACATGATAGTGGCCATGCTAGTGCTGTTGTTATGTTTCTTTTATGATTTAACTAAAGTGGAACTTTTGATAACCACAATAACAATAACTATGGTTATTGTTGCTGAAATGATTAATACTGCAATTGAATTTGCCATAGATGCTACTACTAATTACTATCATCCACTAGCTAAAATAGCAAAAAATGTAGCTGCTGGAGCTGTATTAATCTCTGCCTTTAATGCTGTTTTAGTTGGATATATAATATTTTGGGATAGAATAATGCCTTTTACTATAACAATTCTTTTTAAAATAAGAAATTCTGATCCCCATATGATATTTTTAATGTTAGTAATTGTGAGCATAGCTACTTTGGTAGTGAAAGCTATTTATGATGAAGGAACACCTTTAAAAGGAGGAATGCCAAGTGGGCACAGCGCCATAGCATTTTCTATAGCTACCACCATAACCTTGCTTACAAATGAACCATTAATCATGATACTATCCTATTTATTAGCAACTATTGTAGCACAAAGCAGAGTAGATTCTGAGATACATTCAATATTAGAAGTGTTATTTGGAGCTGCTTTTGGCTGCTTTTTAACCTTACTTTTATATCAATTTTTAGGATAGACTTATTAAAAAGTTGAAATTCTATCATTTAGTGGTATAATTTATGTACATTTATTAGAAATTAATATTTTTATTTATTTTTGGAGGTTAGTCCAATGGAATATAAGGAATTAGTAAAAAGAGCAATTAAGGCCAGAGAAAAGGCATATGTGCCCTATTCAAAATTTAAAGTAGGAGCAGCAGTCATGACAGAAGATGGCTCAGTTTATGAAGGATGTAACATAGAAAATGCATCTTATGGTGCTACTAATTGTGCAGAAAGAACAGCTATATTTAAGGCTGTATCAGAAGGTCATAGAGAAATAAAAGCTATAGCAGTTGTAGGTGATATGTCAACTTTTACGGCTCCTTGTGGCATATGCAGGCAGGTAATAGCAGAATTTGCATCTAAAGACTTAAAAATAATTATAGTTAAAAATGAAGATGAATATATGGTAAAAAGTTTAGAAGATATATTGCCAGAAGCTTTTACTAAAGAAGATTTGCTTAATTAGAGGAGGAAAGAATGTTTAGATCAGGATTTGTAACAATTATAGGAAGACCAAATGTAGGAAAATCAACACTATTAAATTATTTAATGGGAGAAAAACTTTCAATAGTTTCAAGTAGACCACAAACTACAAGAAACAATATACAAACTATATTGACAAAAGAAGATTCACAAATTGTCTTTGTGGATACTCCAGGAATGCATAAGCCAAGACACAAATTAGGAGAATATATGGTCAACGTGGCTAAGGATTCATTAGGAGAAGTGGATGTTGTTTTATTTATAACAACACCGGGAGAAGAAATGAATAAAGGGGATATTCACATATTAGAGCAACTTAAAGAATGTGATGTTCCAGTATTTTTATTAGTAAATAAAATAGATGAAAATCCCAATGAAAGAGTGGCAAAAACTATAGCAGAATATGCTGAGTATTTTAAATTTGAAGAAGTAATACCTATTTCAGCTATTAATGGTAAAAATGTTGATAAAGTTAATGAACTTATAGTTAATTATCTTCCGGAAGGGCCTAAATATTACCCTGAGGATATGATAACAGATCAACAAGAAAAATTTATTGTAACAGAAATTATAAGGGAAAAAGCCTTAAGATTATTATCACAAGAAGTACCTCATGGTATAGCTGTAGAGATTATTTCTATGAAGAAAGACGACAAAGACAGATATCACATTGATGCCAATATGTTATGTGAAAAAGACTCTCATAAAGGAATTATCATAGGTAAAAATGGTGGTATGTTAAAGAAGATATCCACTTATTCAAGACAGGATATAGAAAAATTCTTTGGTAATCAAGTGGTGCTAAAATTATGGGTTAAAGTTAAAAAGGACTGGAGAGACAGCCCAATGATGCTTAAGGAACTAGGATATAAAAAGTAAGCTTGGGGTTGATTAATTGAGCATAATTAAGACTAGAGCAGTAGTGATAAAAACGCAAGATTATAGGGAAAATGATAGATTACTGTGGCTTTTTAGTGAAGAGCTAGGGAAGATATCTGTTATAGCAAAAGGAGCTAGAAAAAGTAAAAGTAAGCTTATGTCCTCTACATTACCTTTTTGCTATGGTGAATATGTATTATTTAAAGGTAAAAATTTATATACCTTAAATGAAGCAAAGATAATAGACTCATTTCAAGAAATGTTAACAGACTTTGAAGTATTAATTTATGGATCTTATTTTAATGAACTTATAGATATTGCTTGTGAGGAGGAAAATTATGGAACACTATTTAAAGATTTTGTAACTTCCTTCTATCTTATTAGAAATAGTGTAGCAGATTTAGAAATATTGGCTAGAACATTTGAATTGAAATTATTGAAAGCTACAGGATATGGATTGAATTTATCTCAATGCAGTATTTGTGATAAAAAACTTAAGAGTTCAAATTATTTATCCTTTCAATATTATGGGATGGTTTGTGACGAATGTGAAAAAGTTTATGGTATTCATATTACTACATCAGCCTATAATATATTAAAGTTTTTGAATTCTGTAGAGCTTGAAAAGTTACCACGAATTACTGTAAATAATGAGGCAAAAAATGAATTAAGCAAGATTTTAAGTTCCATTATAAATGCTAATTATACAAGAAAGCCTAAAAGTCTTTCAATGTTAAAGCATTTTAATTACATTGAAGAAAAAGTCCAAAAATAATAAAGAAGGTAGGTAAAGTAAAATGAGTGAAATAACTTTAGAAAAAATTGATATGTTAAGAGAACGATTTGACATTACTTATAGTGAAGCAAAAAGAGTGCTAGAACTATGTAATGGTGACGTTTTAGAGGCGTTAGTTTACATTGAAGAAGAAAAAAAGAAAAATAAAAGCTACACTTTTTTAGATAAAGATGAAATTATTGATTACATTAAATCTTTAATAGAAAAGGGAAATGCTACAAGAATTACTATTAAGAAAAATGATAAAGTAATTTTTGATATTCCACTAAATGGTGCTTTGGCTGTAGGAGCAGTTTCAGTTATGTATCCTAAATTATTAGCAGTTTTGGCTGCAACAGCTGTAATTAGCAGAGTCACTATTGAAATAACAAAAACTGATGGAACAGTAGAAGTTATAAATAAAATGGTTAAAGATGTAGTAGATGATGCTGTTGATATAGTTAATGATGCTACTTCAGATTTAAGGCACAAAATAAACAAATCTTTTGGAAAAGATGATCATATTCATGAGACAAATTTTTCTTATAAAGTTAAATTTGATGATTAATTTTAAAATAAATTGAAGAAAAAAAAGAAGATATACTTCCTATCTTCTTTTTTTTGTGCTATACTTAATGAGAAAAGTATAGCACAAAAGAATTTCGTTCAATTAAAATGCTGAAATAAATAATAAAAACAAATGATAAGGTAAAATAAGGATTATTTCAGAAAATTTGCGCATTTCTAGAAAATATGGTAAAATAAATTAACTAATAATTGACAATTTATTAGTTGATTATTAGCAATTTATTGAAATGCAAAAATATTTTATTAAATACAATATTTATGGTAAAATATTTAGGATAAAATATTTACAAAACCTTAAATCAGATGACTTTATTTTAACTTAAAGACAGCATTAGTTTTTAGAATTTTAAAGCGAAAGAGGGCGAAAACAATAGAATTTTCACCAAGACAAGAAG
Source organism: Clostridium faecium (assembly GCF_014836835.1). Lineage (GTDB taxonomy): Bacteria > Bacillota > Clostridia > Clostridiales > Clostridiaceae > Clostridium_J > Clostridium_J faecium. The sequence goes on from NZ_JACSQB010000179.1 coordinate 26,597, forward strand.
AAATAATAAGATTAGTAAAAGAAAACGCACCAATTACCAGTGAAGCAATAGCAGCAAAATTAGGATTAACTCGCTCAGCATTAAGACCAGATTTATCTATTCTTACAATGATTGGTATATTAGAAGCAAGACCTAAAGTTGGATATATATACTCTAAAAAGACAACACAAGGTTTTAGCAGTGATTATATAAGAAGTATCAAGGTAAAAGATGTAATGTCCAAACCAATAGTTGTGACTGAAGACACTGCAACTTATGATGCTATCCTAGACTTGTTCTTAAATGATGTAGGCACTTTATTTGTAGTTAACAATGGAAACTTAGTAGGTGCTGCATCTAGAAAAGATTTCATTAAAACAGCAATGGGAACAGCAGATATCCATAAGGTACCTGTTGGTATTATTATGACAAGAATGCCAAACATAATTATAGTTGAAGAAGAAGATACAGCATATCAAGCTGCAAAAAAAATTATAGAGCATGAAGTTGATTGTTTACCAGTGGTAAGAAAAGAAGTTATAGACGGAAAAGAAGTTCATAAAATAGTTGGGAAAATTTCAAAAACAAATATAACTATGCTTTTTGTGAAAATGGGTGAAGGTAGGTAAGAAATAATTACAAAATATTTCAAATTCAATTAAATTTCTGCCTATTTAGCTATATATTTTGTTTTAAGGGGTTGTTAAGATGGAAAGTAAAAAGTATGTATACCTTTTTAAAGAAGGAAATGCAGCAATGAAAAATCTTCTTGGAGGAAAGGGTGCCAATCTTGCAGACATGACCAATATAGGCATTCCTGTACCTCAAGGATTCACTGTTACAACAGAAGCTTGTAATAAGTATTATGAAGATAATGAAGTAATCGCAAAAGAAGTTGTTGAACAAATACATAGCAATATGGGAGAGCTGGAAAGAATTACAGGGAAAAAATTTGGTAGTTTGGAAAATCCATTATTAGTATCTGTTAGATCTGGAGCAAGAGCTTCAATGCCAGGAATGATGGATACAATATTAAACTTAGGTTTAAATGATGATACAGTAGAAGTTTTAGCTAAGAAAACTCAAAATCCTAGATTTGCTTATGATTCATATAGAAGATTCATTCAAATGTTTTCTGATGTTGTTATGGAAATTGACAAAAAACATTTTGAAGATATCATGGATGAAATTAAAGAAGCAAGAGGAGTTAAACTTGATACTGAGTTAAATGCTGATGATTTAAAAGAATTAGTTAAAAGATTTAAAGAATTCTACAAAAAAGAAAAAGGGGAAGATTTTCCTTCCGATCCAGAAGTTCAACTAATAGAATCTATTACTGCAGTATTTAGATCTTGGAACAATCCAAGAGCTATAGTGTACAGAAGACTTAATGATATTCCATCAAACTGGGGAACAGCTGTTAACGTACAAGAAATGGTATTTGGAAATAAAGGAGAAACATCAGGAACAGGAGTTGGATTCACTAGAAATCCTGCAACAGGAGAAAAAGAAATATTTGCTGAGTATTTAATGAATGCTCAAGGTGAAGACGTTGTTGCTGGTATTAGAACTCCTCAACCAATATCAAAACTACAAGAAGATATGCCGGAAATATACAATCAATTTATAGAAATTGCAAATAAATTAGAAACACATCATAAAGACATGCAAGACATGGAATTTACGATAGAAGAAGGCAAACTTTATTTCTTACAAACAAGAAATGGCAAAAGAACAGCTCAAGCGGCTTTAAAAATAGCTGTTGATTTAGAAAAAGAAGGATTAATTACTAAAGAAGAGGCCGTTTTAAAGGTTGAACCAAAACAACTAGATACACTATTACACCCAAATTTTGATAGTGTAGAACTTAAAAAAGCTAATGTTATAGCTAAAGGATTACCAGCATCTCCAGGAGCTGCTTGTGGTAAAGTTTATTTTACTGCTGAAGATGCAAAAGAAGCTCATGAAAACAGAGGAGAAAAGGTTATACTTGTAAGACTTGAAACTTCACCAGAGGATATAGAAGGTATGGTTGCTTCTGAGGGAATACTAACAGTAAGAGGGGGAATGACTTCTCATGCTGCTGTTGTTGCTAGAGGTATGGGTACTTGCTGTGTCGCTGGATGTGGAGCTTTAAAGGTTAATGAAGAAGCAAAAACTTTTGAAGCTGCAGGAGTTACTTATCATGAAGGAGACTATATTTCAATAGATGGAAGTACTGGTAATGTATATGCTGGAGCAATAAAAACTGTTGAGCCAGAAATAAGTGGATATTTTGGAATATTAATGGGATGGGCTGATGAAATTAGAGCATTAAAAGTTAGAGCTAATGCAGATACACCAAGAGATACAGCTCAAGCTATTAAGTTTGGAGCACAAGGTATAGGATTATGTAGAACTGAGCATATGTTCTTTGATGCTGATAGAATAATGGCAGTTAGAGAAATGATAGTTTCAAAAACTGAAGAGCAAAGAAGAAAAGCTTTAGCTAAATTATTACCAATGCAAAGAGAAGATTTCATTGGAATTTATGAAGAATTAGAGGAAAGACCAGCTACTATAAGATTCTTAGATCCACCTCTACATGAATTCTTACCAACAGATCATGAAGATATAGAAGAATTAGCAAAAGATTTAGAGATAACTTATGATGAACTAAAAAGTACAATTGATTCATTACATGAGTTCAATCCAATGATGGGACATAGAGGATGCAGACTTGCTGTATCTTATCCTGAAATTGCAGAAATGCAAACTAGAGCTGTAATTGAAGCAGCTATAGATGTTAAAAAGAGAAAAGGTTACAATATAGTACCAGAAATAATGATTCCACTTGTTGGAGAAGTTAAAGAATTAAAATATATTAAAGATATAGTTGTTAGCACAGCTGATAAAGTGATAAAAGAAAATGGAATAGATCTAAAATACCTAGTAGGTACAATGATAGAAATTCCAAGAGCTGCACTTACAGCTGATGAAATTGCAAAAGAAGCTGAGTTCTTCTCATTTGGAACAAATGACTTAACTCAAATGACATTTGGATTCTCAAGAGATGATGCTGGAAACTTCTTAAATCATTACTATGATAAAAAAATCTATGAATTTGACCCATTCCAAAAGCTAGATCAAACTGGTGTAGGTAAGCTTGTTGAAATGGCTGCTAAACTTGGAAGAAATGCAAGACAAGATTTAAAACTTGGTATATGTGGAGAACACGGTGGAGACCCATCTTCAGTGGAATTCTGCCATGGTGTTGGATTAGATTATGTATCTTGTTCACCATTTAGAGTACCAGTAGCAAGACTTGCAGCAGCTCAAGCACAAATTAAAAATCCAAGAAAATAATACTAAAAGCGTGGCAACGGAGCCACGCTTTTTAAATTAAATAAAATATAAGCAAGTATAGAATATATGATTTTTTAAGTATGAATAGTAAATTAAAATTTTTCATTAAATCTTTCTTCAATATAATCTTTAAAACCAAGTGAAAATCTTAATTGATACTCAAGATAGATATTAGATTTTTTTAACATAGATACAAAGGCTTTTCTATTACATTTTGATATGTTAGCATAATAATCTCTAGATATTTTCCAATATTTTTGTGGAAAACTTAAGTAAGCTAGAATATATTTATAGTCATCAAAAGTTAAGGGATTATGTTTTTCATAGATGTTTAAAAATTTTATAGTTAAATTTAAACTCCATTTATTTTTTTCTTTTCTTAAAAGCCTTCTTAAACAATAAGATATGTCAAGAGCACAATAATCAACTTTACACTTATCAAAATCTATAAGCCACAAATTATCATTTTCATCCACTATAAGATTTTTGCTTACATAATCGTTATGACAAAGTGAAGTTGTCAAATTTTCTTCTTTAATAGTTGCAGCTATACTATTAGATATTTTAGCAAGGTTTATATTAGTATCAAAATTTTTAAGATAAATTTTAGAATAATTATCATGATATTTATATGCTAAGTTAGAATATATAAGTAAATTGTTAAAATGTTTATTTATAGAATTATAAAGGGAGCTGCACCCAATTTTATTTTTACTTCCCAATATAGGTTTAAAGTTTTTACCAATATGATGAACCTTTCCAAGATTTGAAGAAGCTAATAAAATTTCGTAAATTGAGTCAAAGTCACATTTATATCCCTCTACCCAAGGCGTTAATATAAATAGCATATTTTCGTAAATAACATATCTGCCATGGTTTGTAGTTGATAGTATTCTAGGAACATTTATGTTATGACGATACAACCATTCTATAGCGGAATACACAAAAAGAAGTTCTTCAACGGGATAATATACTTTTTTTAAACAATATTTATTTTCATAATCCTCTATCATATAAACAGCTCTTTGCTTTTCAGTATTTTTAAGTTTTACCTGTTTTACTATAGCATTATTTAAATTATAATGGGGCAAAACATGTTTTTTTACATTTTTTTCAGATAACAATTCTATATTATTTTTATAAATTGTAGCAGTAGTCATCATAACACTCTCCTTTGAACTTACATTATAAGGATATTAAGGAAAAAACATTAATATACATTAATATTGAAAATACTTATAAAAAAGTTTAAATATATAAAATAAAGGGTTTTACATTTAACAAAGCGAATATTTTATAGACACTTACAGTTCTAAAATTCGTTAAATTGAAATTGTTATATAAAAATTTATATTTACAACTGAAGTTACCTAAAATTTTATAATTTTACGTAATACTAATTGCAATTTAAATCATTAGTAGGGGAGTCACTTTAAATTAATTAGAAGCAAATATTATATAGATTAATATTTAATATATAGT
>NZ_JACSQB010000035.1 GCF_014836835.1 Clostridium faecium
TAATTATTTGTTATTTTATATTATTAAATTTAGAAAATATATCAATAATTAGTTAGAATAGTTTGAATTATCCCATAATAAATATTATAATATTACCATAGAGTAAAATATTACTAAAGATTCCTTGAATTATATTTTTAGGGAATTCATTAGTGATTAAGTAACTTTAGGCATACTAGAATGTTATACTTCATAGAATTTAGGTGTAAACCTATTCAAAAAAGTGAATCTATAATAGTAGGAGGGATTAAATGGATACGCTAAAGACTACCCCTTTAATAGAGGAATATAAAAATCATGGGGGAAAAATTGTTGATTTTGCAGGATATAGACTTCCTGTGCAGTTTAAGGGAATTTTAGAAGAACATGAAGCTGTAAGGGAAAGAGCTGGATTGTTTGATGTATCACACATGGGAGAAATAGTCATTAAAGGAAAAGAGGCAGAAGCATTTGTAAATTATCTTGTAACTAATGATGTAAAAACCTTAGAGGACAATGACGTATTATACACCTTTATGTGCAATGAAAATGGCGGTGTAGTAGATGACTTACTTGTTTATAGATTTTCAAAAGAAGAATATTTTTTAGTAGTAAATGCTAGCAATATGGAAAAGGATAATAAGTGGATGGTTGACCATAAGGGTAGTTATGATGTGGAGTTAAATAATATTTCTGACGAAATTGGACAACTAGCACTTCAAGGACCAAAAGCACAAGAAATACTTCAAAAATTAGTTTCAATAGATTTATCAGATATAAGCTTTTTTAAATTTAAAAGAGATGTGGAAGTTAAGGGCAAAAAATGTTTAGTTTCTAGAACAGGATATACTGGAGAAGATGGTTTTGAAATATATACTAAACCAGAAAATTTGGTTGAACTATGGAGAGCTATCTTAGAAGAAGGAAAAGATTTAGGAGTTGAACCAGTAGGTCTTGGTGCAAGAGATACTTTAAGATTTGAGGCGACTCTTCCGTTATATGGAAATGAAATGGACGCTGAAATAACACCATTAGAAATGGGATTTGGTTTCTTTGTGAAACTTAATAAAGAAGATTTTATAGGCAAAGAAGCTTTAGTAAAACAAAAAGCTGATGGAGTTAAAAGAAAATTAGTTGGATTTGAATTACTTGATAAAGGAATAGCAAGACATGGTTATAAAGTTACAGTAGATGGCAAGGATATTGGACATGTTACTACAGGATATATGTCACCTACATTAAAGAAGAATATAGGATTTGCACTAGTTGATGAAAAATACTCAGCATTAGGAACTGAAATATTTATTAAGGTGAGAAATAGAGAATTAAAAGCTGTAGTTGTTAATAAAAAGTTTTATAATAAAAAAACACAAAAATAAGGAGGAGTTAATTATGTCAGTTTTAAATAATTTATTATATACAAAGGATCATGAATGGATAAAAGTAGAGGGAAATAAGGCTTATATAGGAATTACTGATTATGCTCAAAAATTATTAGGAGATATAGTATTTATAGAATTGCCAGAGGAAGGTACAGAGTTTTCTAAAGGAGATGCTTTTGGAGTAGTTGAATCAGTAAAAGCTGCATCTGATATTTATGTACCAGTTAGTGGTAATGTAATAGAGTTTAATGAGGAAATAATAGATAGCCCAGAAATGGTTAATGAAAAGCCTTATGATAGTTGGATGATAAGAGTAGAATTACAAGATGAAGCTGAATTAAAAGAATTATTAAGTCCGGAAGAGTATAAAAATATTTGTGATAAGGAGGAATAATATGTTTCCTTATATACCTAATACTGAAAAAGATAGAGAGAAGATATTAAATTCTCTTTCAATAAAATCTATAGATGATTTATTTAGTGATATACCAGATGAAGTTAAACTAAATAGAGAATTGAATTTTGAAAAATCCTTATCAGAAATGGAAGTTACTAATAGATTAAATGAATTAGCAAAGAAGAATAAATCTACAGAGAATATTACTTGTTTTTTAGGAGCTGGAAGTTATGATCATTATATACCTTCTACTATAAAACATTTAATAGGTAGATCTGAGTTTTATACAGCTTATACACCATATCAGCCTGAAATAAGCCAAGGTACTCTTCAAAGTATATTTGAATATCAAAGCATGATTTGTAATTTAACAGGTATGGAAGTTTCAAATTCAGCTATGTATGATGGTGCTACAGCTGCAGCAGAAGCATCAGTAATGGCTATAGATTCAACTAAAAGAAAAACTATAGCTGTGTCTTCTACAGTAAATCCAGAAACAAGAAGGGTATTAAAAACCTATTTAAAGTTTAAGGGATATAATATGATAGAAATTGATCAATGTGAAGGCACAACTGACATTGAAAAGCTTCAAAATACTTTGAGTAAAGAGATAGCAGCAGTTATTATACAAAGTCCAAATTTTTTTGGAATTATTGAGGAAATTGGAGAAATAGAAAAATTAGTTCATGGTAATAAATCCCTTTTAATTATGAGTGTAGATCCAATATCATTAGGAATATTAAAAAGTCCTGGAGAATTAGGTGCAGATATAGTAGTTGGTGATGGACAAGGTCTTGGAGCTAACATAAGCTTTGGTGGACCAGGATTAGGTTTTTTAAATACAACTAAGAAGCTTATGAGAAAGATGCCAGGAAGAATAGTAGGTCAAACAGAAGATGTAGATGGAAATAGAGGCTTTGTTTTGACATTACAGGCTCGTGAACAGCATATAAGAAGAGAAAAAGCTACTTCAAATATATGTTCTGATCAAACATTAATTTCTATAGGTGCAGCTATTTATATGGCTACTTTAGGAAAAGATGGAATAAAAGAGGTTGCAGCTCAATGTATTAAAAAATCTCATTATGCTTATGAAGCTTTAACAAGAAGCGGAAAATATAAGCCATTATTTAATAAGCCATTTTTCAAGGAATTTGCAATAAAATCAGAAATTTCACCTTGTGAAATTAACGATAAATTATTAGATGCAAATATATTAGGTGGATATAATTTATCTAAATCATACCCTCAATATGAAAATTCAATGCTTTTATCTGTGACAGAGAAGAGAACAAGAAAAGAAATTGATACATTAGTTAAAGTGATGGAGGAGATATAATGAAAAAGTATAATAAAGTTATATTTGAGCTATCATCAGAGGGTAGAAAAGGATATAGACTTCCAGAACTAGATGTACCTGATATAGATATAGTGAATTTAATACCTGAAAGTATGTTAAGAGAAGAAGCTTTAAATCTTCCTGAAGTTAGTGAAGTGGACGTTATAAGGCATTATACTGCTCTTTCAAATAAGAACTATAGTGTAGATAAAGGATTTTATCCTTTAGGCTCTTGCACTATGAAATACAATCCAAAAATTAATGAAGATATAGCAAGTTTATCAGGATTTTCAAAAATACATCCATATCAAAATGAAGATACAGTGCAAGGGTCATTAGAACTTATGTATGATTTATCTTCAAGGCTTTGTGAAATTACTGGAATGGATGAATTCACTCTTCAACCAGCTGCAGGTGCTCATGGTGAATTTACAGGTCTCCTACTTATAAAAGCTTATCATGAAAGCAGGGGAGATTATAAAAGAACTAAAATAATAGTACCAGATTCAGCTCATGGAACTAATCCAGCTAGTGCTGCTGTAGCAGGATTTGACATAGTAGAAATCAAATCTAATGAAGAGGGCAGAGTTTGCATAGATGATTTAAAGAGTGTATTAAGTGATGAAATAGCTGGTCTTATGCTTACAAATCCAAGCACTTTAGGATTGTTTGAAAAAGACATAAAACAAATAAGTGATTTAGTTCATGAAGCAGGGGGACTACTATATTATGATGGTGCAAACCTAAATGCTGTTATGGGTATTGCAAGACCAGGAGATATGGGATTTGATGTTTGTCATTTAAATCTTCATAAAACTTTTTCTACCCCACATGGCGGCGGAGGTCCAGGATCAGCACCAGTAGGAGTAAATAAAAAATTAGCTAAATTTCTTCCAGTTCCATTAATTAAAAAAGAAAATGATAAATTTTATTTAGATTACAATTTACCAGAATCTATAGGTAAAATAAGAAGTTTTTATGGTAATTTTGGTGTGATGGTAAAAGCATATACCTATATATTGAGTATGGGCAGTGATGGTTTAAAATCTGCATCTGAAAATGCAGTATTAAATGCAAATTATATAAGAGAAGCTTTAAAGGATTATTATAAAGTAGCAATAGATGATGTATGTAAACATGAAGTCATTTTTGCAGGACTAAAAGATAATCCAAATGGACTTTCAACTGTAGATGTGGCAAAAAGAATGATAGATTATGGAGTTCATCCTCCAACAGTATATTTCCCATTGATAGTTGAAGAGGCTCTTATGGTTGAGCCAACAGAAACTGAGAGCATAGAAACTATTGATGAATTTATTGATGTAATGAAAAAGATAGCTGTGGAGGCAAAAGAAAATCCAGAGTTATTACATGATGCACCTCATGATTCACCAGTGAGACGATTAGATCAAGTTAAAGCAGCAAGAACACCTATATTAAAGTGGTAAAAATAAGGCGTGATATTTAATCACGCCTTTACTTAAACTACTAAATTTTTATGTGTAATCTAAGTGATTATGAAGTTTAAATAGTGGAGGTCATTTACATGGATAATATAAGAGATATTATTATAATTGGCGGAGGACCAGGAGGATATGTAGCGGGCATAAGAGCAGCTCAATTAGGTGCAAAAGTATTTGTTGTAGAAAAAGATAAAGTTGGAGGTACTTGTCTTAATAGAGGATGTATTCCAACTAAAACTTTATATAGAACTGCAGAACTTTTAAATAATTTAAAACATATTGATGATTTTGGTATAAAAGTTGATAATTATGAAGTAAATGTAGAAAAATTACAAGATAGAAAGAGCGGAATTGTAAATACACTAGTTTCAGGCATAGAAAAGCTTATGGAGGGAAATGGTGTAGAACTTGTAAGAGGAGAGGCTTCTTTCATTGATAAGAACACTATTAGAGTTATAACTAAAGAAGGAGAGCTGGTATTAGAGGGAAAACATATAATTATAGCTAGTGGTTCTAAATCAGAAATTCCTCCTATAGAAGGAATTAACAATCCTAAAGTTATAACCAGTGATGAACTTTTAAATTTTGATTATGTGCCTAAGACTTTAGCTGTAATAGGTGGTGGCGTAATTGGAATGGAATTTGCCAGCATATTTAATGCATTAGGTTCTAAGGTAACTGTTATAGTAGCAAGAGATTCTATACTTTATGATGTAGATAGAGAAATTACTAAACGATATACAGCTATGGTTAAAAAAATGGGAATTCAAATACAAACCTCTACTGTTGTAAAAAGCATTAGTGGAGAAGATGAGGTTGTCATAAAATGTGACAGTAAAAAAGGGGAAGTAGAAATTAAGGCAGATATGGTATTAGTGGCTAAGGGAAGGATAGCTAATTTTGAAGGATTAGGTTTAGAAAAAATAGGAGTAGATTTTGATAGAAAGAAAATTAAGGTTGATGATAATTATGAAACTTCAGTAAAAGGCGTATATGCTATAGGGGATGTTAATGGGATATGTCTATTAGCTCATGCTGCTTCTCATCAAGGAGTGCAAGTAGTAGAAAAAATACTGCTAGATAAAGAAATTCACAATCCATCTATTCCAAATTGTATATTTACATTCCCTGAAATAGCTACTGTTGGAATTACAGAAGAAGAAGCTAAAGAAAAAGGCATACCATATAAAAAGAGCAAATTCCTATTTGGTGCTAATGGAAAAGCATTAGCACTTGGAGAAGGTGAAGGATTTGTTAAAGCAATATGTAATAGTGAAGATAATACATTGTTAGGAATTCATATTATGGGACCTCATGCTTCTGATTTAATTCATGAAGGGGTTTTAGCTATAGATAAAAATATGAAAGCCTATGATATAAAAGATATAGTTCATAGTCATCCTACTTTAGGAGAAGCTTTTTATGAAGCAGTACTAGCTTTAAATGGAGAAGCAATACACATTATAAATAAATGATTTACAAGGGGTAAAAAGTTATGAGATATATAGATAATACATGTATAAATCCATATTTTAATTTGGCCTTAGAAGAGTATTTGTTAAAGGAAAAAAATGATGAGTATTTTGTTTTATGGAGAAATGAACCTTGTATAGTTGTAGGGAAAAATCAAAATACATTATCAGAAATAAATGTGGATTATGTTAAAAATAATAATATTAAGGTTGTAAGAAGACAAAGTGGCGGTGGTGCCGTATTTCATGATTTGGGAAATCTTAATTTTACTTTTATAGTTAGAGATGATGGAGAAAGTTTTACTGATTTTCAAAAATTCTTACATCCTATTATAGGGGTTTTAAAAGAACTAGGCATAAAAGCTGAATTTTCTGGTAGAAATGATTTAATTATTGATGGAAAAAAAGTTGTTGGAAATGCACAATGTAAGCATAAGAATAGAATGATGCATCATGGCTGTATATTATTTTCTGTTAATATGAATAATTTAAGTGGTGCATTAATATCAAAGCCAGTAAAATTTTCAGATAAAGCGGTAAAATCAGTGGTAAGTAGAGTTACAAATATAAGTGAACATTTAAAATCACCTCTTAAAGTAGAAGAATTTAAAACTTTAATATTTGAGTACATTACAAAAAATGACCAAAATGCAGTTATTGAAAAATTGAGTGAAAAAGAAATAAGAGATGTAGAAAATCTAAAAAAATCTAAATACGAAACTTGGAAATGGAATTTTGGGCAGTCACCTAAATATGATTTTTATAATGAGAAAAAGTTTGCAGGTGGTACTGTAGAAGTTAACATAAAAGTTGAAAAAGGTGTAATAAAAGATGTGAAGATTTTTGGAGATTTTTTTGGAAAGGAAGATGTAGGTGAAATAGAAAAATCTCTTATAGGTAAAAATCATGAAGAAGGTGAAATAAGAAAAGTATTATCTAATTTTGAAATAAATGATTATTTTTCTAACATAAATAAAGAAGATATATTAAGTTTATTATTGAAATAAAAAGGTGAGAAGTGGTGAGTTTAATCACGACTTTATTAATTGAGAATGGGAAATTCATAATTTAAACTAATGCAGAATTCACAATGCACAATTGAGGTAAGAATTATTTTTTAACTAGCAACTTAAAGTTGCTAGTTTTTTCATAAGAAGTTACTTGTGAATTCTTATGAAAAATAATAAATTGTAATTTCTTATAGGCAGCTGAGAAATGTCTACAATTGTGAATTATTACAAACCGTGGTATTAAACCACGGCAAATTGTTAATCTAAAAGGGTTCTTTTAATGTCGCGATACTTCCTAATATAGTATCCTCTATTTAATGATATTTTGTTTATAGCATATAAAAATCTATCAATTTCACCTATAGTATTATACATACCAAAACTAATTCTTACAGTACCTGGATAAACTTCTTTAGGAAGAGACATATTTCTATTAATTTCTTCTTGGCTCACGTTTAATAGTTTTTGCATATAAGGTTGAGCACAGAAACAACCACTTCTTACTGCAATACCAAATTCATAGGAAAGAATTTTAGCTAAAATCCCATGATGTATTCCACTTATATTAAAAGAAATTATGCTAACTTTGTTATGGAAATTCAAATAATCTCCATAAATTACCACATGAGGAATAGATAAAAGATTTGTAGTGGCATATTCTGTTAGATATCTTTCATAGTTTTCTAAATTATTCATACCTAAGGATGATAATTTTTTAACAGAGGATGCCATAGCTAATGCACCTATAACATTTGGACTTCCCGCTTCATGTTTATCAGGAGATGAAGCCCATCTTACATAGTCAGGAGTTACAAAAGAAATAGTTCCACCCCCTACATGATCTGGGTGATAATGTTCAAAAACTTCTTTTGAACCTATCAATACACCAGAACCAAAAGGAGCATAAATTTTATGACCAGAAAAAGCTATGAAGTCTATATGATCCTCAGAGTAAAAAGGTCTTAAATCCACAGGAGCATGAGGAACTAACTGGGCACCATCTACTAATAGCTTACAATCATATTTATGAACTAATCTGGAAATACTATAAATATCATTTTTGTGACCAGTTACATTGGAAGCACCAGTTATAGTTACAAGTTTTATATTTCCTTGATATTTAATTAGTTTATTTTCCAAATCATTAATATCTAAATTACCAAAAGTATCAACATTTATATAATCAACTTTGTATTTTTCTCTCCAAGGTAGATCATTAGAATGATGCTCCATGTAACTAGACAATATTACTTTATCATCATCTTCCTTTTCGTATAGAATGTTACAAAGTTTATTTATAGCCTCGCTACAATTTTTTACAAAAATAGTTTGCATATAATCTGGGTCGTAATTTACAAATCTTCCAACTACATCTCTGGTTTCTTCATATAAATTAGTTGAAACTTGGGATTTGTACCCTTCACCACGATGAATGGAAGAATAGTATGGCGAGAAGTGAATAATATCATCTAATACACAGAAAAGAGGAGGTGTGGTTGCAGCGTTATCAAAATTTATGCTATTTACTAAGGTACCATCTATTAAAGGTACTTTAGTATTAACACCCACTACTAGTTTTCTATATACATTATTATATTTACTACTCATTTTTTACCTCCTTTCACGAACAGCATTTTTAGCTATATAGTACTACCCATATAATCATAATATTAAATACTATAATAATTGGTACAAATAATAAAAACATTGAATTATTAATTGTTGACATGAATACTCTGATTTGATATTATCAAAGTGTAGTAAAACACTCAACATTAAGGAGTGAGGGAATGAAATTATCAACGAAAGGTCGATATGGTGTTAAAGCTATGGTTGACTTAGCTGTGCGCTACGGCAAGGAACCAGTTTCAATAAAGACTATTTCAGAAAGACAAAATATATCGGAATACTATTTAGAGCAACTATTTTCTACATTGAGAAAATCAGGACTTATTAAGAGCGTAAGAGGAGCTATGGGAGGATATGTGTTAGGTAAGGCACCAGAAGAAATAAGAATTTATGATATTTTAGAGGTGCTGGAAGGACCAATAGAAATATCCCATTGTTTAGATACTGAATCCTGCGATAATATAGATTGCTGTGCTACAAGATTAGTATGGAAAAAGATAAAAGATAGTATAGACAATGTTACAATGTCTATTACTCTTAAAGATATAGTAGAAGATTACATGAATATTTCCAAATTAAAAGGAGTGACAATTAATCATGAATAAAACTGTTTATATGGACTATGCAGCCACAACTTACACAAAACCAGAAGTTTTAGATGAGATGATTCCATATTTTACACAATTTTATGGCAATCCATCATCTATATACTCAATTTCAAGAGAAACTAAAAAGGCTTTAGATTTAGCAAGGGAGAGAGTGGCAAAAGCTATAAATGCAGATAGAAGTGAAATATATTTTACTGGCGGCGGATCTGAAGCAGATAACTGGGCTATAAAAGGTATTGCTTTTGCTCATAAGAATAAAGGAAATCATATTATAACAACTAAGATAGAACATCATGCTGTACTTCATGCTTGTGAATATCTTGAAAAAAATCATGGATTTGAAATTACATATTTGGATGTTGATGAAGAGGGATTAGTAAACCTTGAAGATTTAAAAAATGCTATCACAGATAAAACCATATTAGTAACTATAATGTTTGCTAACAATGAAATTGGAGTAATTCAACCAATAAAAGAAATAGGTCAAATTTGTAGAGAAAAGAAAATATTCTTCCATACAGATGCAGTTCAAGCAGTGGGAAATGTATCAGTAGATGTAAAGGATATGAATGTAGATTTACTATCTTTAGCTGCTCATAAAATATATGGACCTAAAGGAGTAGGAGCTTTATACATTAGAAAAGGTATAAAAATACATAATTTAGTTCATGGTGGAGCTCAAGAAAAAAATAGAAGAGCTGGTACTGAAAACGTTGCAGGAATAGTTGGATTAGGAAAAGCTATTGAACTTGCAACAAATAATTTGGAAGAGCATAGTAAAAAATTAATAGCATTAAGAAACAAACTTATAGATGGACTACTTCAAATACCACACACAAGATTAAATGGACCAACTGGAGATAAGAGGCTACCAGGTAATGTAAATGTATGTTTTAGATTTATAGAAGGTGAATCTGTATTGTTAATGTTAGATGCAATGGGAATTTGTGCTTCAAGTGGAAGTGCATGTACATCTGGATCATTAGATCCATCTCATGTATTACTAGCAATAGGATTGCCACATGAGATAGCTCATGGTTCATTAAGATTAAGTATTGGTGATGGAACAACAGAAGAAGAAGTGGATTATGTATTAGAAAAAGTTCCTTCAATAGTTCAAAGATTAAGAGACATGTCACCGCTATACGATGACTTTTTAAAAGGAGAGGAAAAATAATGATGTACAGTGAAAAAGTAATGGATCATTTTACAAACCCTAGAAATGTTGGAGAAATTGTTGACGCTAATGGTGTAGGAGAAGTTGGAAATGCTAAATGCGGAGATATAATGAAAGTTTATTTAAAAGTGGAAAATAATATTGTAGTAGATGCTAAATTTAAAACTTTTGGATGTGGTTCAGCTATAGCTTCATCAAGCATGGCTACAGAACTTATAAAAGGAAAGACTGTTGAAGAAGCATGGGATTTAACAAATGTAGCTGTAGCAGAAGCATTAGATGGACTTCCACCAATAAAAATGCACTGTTCAGTACTTGCAGAGGAAGCTATTCACAAAGCAATAAATGATTATAGAGTTAAAGAAGGTTTAACTCC
Organism: Clostridium faecium; assembly: GCF_014836835.1. Lineage (GTDB taxonomy): Bacteria > Bacillota > Clostridia > Clostridiales > Clostridiaceae > Clostridium_J > Clostridium_J faecium. The sequence goes on from NZ_JACSQB010000035.1 coordinate 10,833, forward strand.
ATGGGATTTTAAAGAAACAGATCACGATGAATTACATGCAAATGTACACGGAGAATAGGTGAAATAATTATGAAAAAAAAAGTTGTTATAGGAATGAGTGGAGGAGTAGATAGTTCTGTTGCAGCTTATCTCTTAAAAGAGCAAGGATATGAAGTTATAGGAATTATGATGAAACTAGCTCCTGATGATCCTGATTATGCAGAAAATGAAGGTGGATGCTGTTCATTATCTGCGGTATTAGATGCTAGAAGAGTAGCTGATAAATTAGATATTCCATTTTATGTAATGAATTTCAAACAACCTTTCCAAACTCATGTAATTAACAATTTTGTTGATGAATATTTTAGTGGTAGAACTCCTAATCCATGTATTATGTGCAATAAGCATATAAAATTTGAGGAATTATTAAGAAAATCTATAGCCTTAGGTGCTGATTATATTGCTACAGGACACTATGCAACTATAGAGAATGTTAACGGCAGGTATTTACTAAAAAGATCACAAGATGATAAAAAGGATCAAACCTATGCACTATATACTTTAACTCAAGATCAATTATCGCGTACTTTAATGCCTTGTGGAGCTTATTCAAAGACTGAAATTAGAGAAATTGCAGAAAAGATTGGACTAGAAGTATTTAGGAAAAAAGATTCTCAAGAGATATGCTTTGTTCCTGATAATAATCACGGAAGATTTATTGAAAAATTTACTGGGAAAACTTTAAATCCAGGTAATTTTGTAGATAAAAATGGAAAAGTGTTAGGTAAGCATAAGGGAATAGTTAATTATACTATAGGTCAAAGAAAAGGTTTAGGAATTGCATTAGGTAAGCCTATGTTCGTTACAGATATAATTCCAGAAAAAAATCAAGTAGTACTTGGAGAAGAAGAGGATATATTTAAAACAGAATTAATTGCAAAAGATATAAACTTAATTCCTTTTGATAGTTTTGAAGGAGAGATGGAAGTTACTGCAAAAGTTAGATATTCTGCAAAGCCAGCAGCAGCTACCATAATACAATTAGATAAGGATAGAGTAAGAGTTAAGTTTGAAGAAAAACAAAGAGCTATAACAAAAGGTCAATCAGTGGTTTTTTATGATAAAGACATTGTTGTTGGCGGTGGAATTATAGAACAAATATTATAAATTCCAAAGTATTTTGTTTAGAGCTTGTATAGATATAATGAATTAGGATATTTGGAATTCCAAGTATCCTAATTCATTATATTAATTAAGAGCAATTTTAATTTACTATTTGTGTGAGAAAAAAGTTGCTTGTAACTTAAAAATAATAAATTTAAAACTTCTCTTTAGAAAAGTATCCATAATTGTCAATAGTCAATTCTCAATTATATAAATATTAGGGGGATTCTTATGGAATATAGTGATAAATTATTAGAACACTTTTATAGCCCTAGAAATGTAGGAACTTTGCCAGATGCAGATGGAATAGGTGAAGCAGGGGATGCTAATTGTGGAGATATTATGAAAATATATATAAAAGTTGAAAATAATATTATAAAAGATGTAAAATTTATGACTTTTGGGTGTGGTTCTGCTATTGCATCTTCTAGCATTGCTACAGAACTTATAAAGGGAAAAACTTTAGAAGAAGCATGGAAATTGACAAATAAATCTGTGGTTGAAGCTTTAGATGGACTTCCTTCAGAAAAAATTCATTGTTCTGTACTTGCGGAACAAACTATACACAAAGCTATCAATAACTATAGAGAAAAATCAGGACTGGAAAAATGGAAAGATAAATGGGAAAGTTAAATAATGGACAATTAATGAGAGAATTAGACCATCACTTTGGAACAGGGCGAAATCCGTTAGGGTTGCCTTGGTTTGCAGTATAGTTTAGAATGGAAATCAATGACATTGTAACAAATTTGTGGAGATAATAATAGAACTAAATTATCTTTTGACTAGCAACTTTATGTTGCTAGTTTTTTTCATAAGAAGTTACTTGTAATTTATTATGAAAAAGCTGAGAAATATCCACAATTGTCTATTGTGAATCATAAAATTTAAAATGGATATAATACTTAATAAAGCAGCATAGTAGGAAGGTATTATATTATGTATAAGAGCAGAGATTTTATTTTTATGGATGTATTAGATTTAAAAGGTGAAAAATTGGGATATATAAAAGATGTATTGATAAATTTTAGTAAGAGAGAAGTTATAGGTTTTAGAGTGACTCCCTATAAACTCTTTAGGAAGACTTTCAGTGTTTTAATAGAGGATGTGATTTATTTTAATGGCTCCATGGTAATAAATAAAATAGATAAGGAAGAATATTTAGCTTTTAGTGACATTAAAAAAATGTATGTTATAGATAAAAATTCAAAAACATTAGGAATTGTCAAAGAGATAATTTTTGATGGTGAAACCTTTGAGATAAAGGCTCTTTCAATAGCATATAGCTTAATTACAAGTATGTTTAGAGAAAGAAAAATATTATTAATTAAAGATATGATTTTAGGAGAAAATAATTTACTATATATAGGCTGTGAAGACAAATATAAATTTTATTGCATACCTCATGGTAATTTTTTTAATATAGGAGAAAGCAATGTTAAAAGATAAAAAGAATTACATTAAAATTATAGTTTTAATAATATTTATACTTGTATTTATACTTTTAATGAAAAGATTTCCTATATTTTTGGATTTAATAGGGGTTATATTAGTATCTTTTATCATATCTTATAGTTTAAGACCATACTATAAGTTTTTAGTTAGAAAAGGTCTTAACAGAAGATTTTCAGCAGTTTTTGTAATACTAACTATAATACTTTCTATTTTGTTAACATGTACTATTTTAATACCTTCTGTATTCAAAGATAGTAGCAATATTACTGATATGCTTTTAGATATTGAAAAATATATTAATAATTTTAAAAGTACAGATATTACTTTAGGTAATAATAAATTCATTACACATTTTATAAATGTGGTTTATGATAAATTGCAAATAATAATAATTAATATGATAGAAAAAAGCATAGAAACTGTTATATTAGCAGGAGAAAATATATTATTGTTTTTAGTTTCTCCTACTCTTATTTACTTTTTTTTGTGCGATGACAATTTAATTTTAAATGGAATTTTAAAGTTATTTCCAGCATCAAGCAAAGCTATGTTTAGAAAAGTTTTAACACATATAGATAAAGTATTAGAAAGATACATAATAACACAATTTGAACTTTGTGCACTTATAGGAATATTAACATTTATAGTACTTTTAGCATTAAAAGTTAAATTCCCTTTAGTACTATCTTTAATAAATGCAATATTTAATATAATTCCTTACTTTGGACCTGTAATAGGAGCTGTTCCTATTCTCATATTAGCCAGTTTAAATTCTCTTAAAAGTGTAGTTTCAGTAGGAATAGCTTTAATGGTAATTCAACAAATAGAAGGAGATATTATATGCCCTAAAATTGTAGGAGAAAGTGTAAGTGCCCATCCCCTTACTATATTAATATTGCTGCTTATAGGTGGGAATATAGGTGGAGTATTAGGTATGATAATTATTGTACCTGTTTGGGTAACTATAAAAGTATTATATGAGGATATTGAAAGTTATTTATTTTAAATTTTAACTAAATATAGTTGACATTTTATTTGTTTTTTTTTATAATTCCAATAAGAAAATATAATATTAGGTGATGACAAGAATTAGTAAATATGTCAAGACATTTAGAGAGGAAGTGGCTGGTGAAAACTTCTTGGGAGATATATTGAAGCTGTCTTAGAGCCATATTCAATTGAGTGATATTAAAATTTTTTAAAATTTTAATATAATAAGGGTGGTAACGCGGAATCTTTCGTCCCTTTCTTAGGGAAGAAAGGTTTTTTATTTTTTGTATAAATTTAATTATCCCTGAGGATTTATTAATCACTATTCAAAATTAAGGTTGTACATTGTTTTAAGCTATAATTTATATTCAGACATACATTAAATTTTAGTGTAGTTTATCTATATATAGTGAATTATAAGAGGAGGAATAGATATGAGAAATATGTCATTAAATGAAATTAGAGAATCTTATTTAAAATTTTTCGAGAGTAAAGACCATTTAAGATTAGAAAGCTTTCCATTAGTACCTAAAAATGATAAGAGTTTATTACTTATAAATGCTGGTATGGCACCATTAAAGCCATATTTCACAGGATTACAAACACCACCAAGTAAGAGAGTTACTACTTGTCAAAAATGCATTAGAACTGGAGATATAGAAAATGTAGGTAAAACTTCTAGACATGGTACTTTTTTTGAGATGCTTGGAAATTTCTCTTTTGGAGATTACTTTAAAAAAGAAATAATTCCATGGGCTTGGGAATATGTAACAGAAGTTTTGGAAATACCAAAGGATAAATTATATGTAACTATACATTTAGAAGATGATGAAGCTTTTGAAATATGGGCAGATAAAACAGACATAGACAAAAATCGTATTTTTAGACTAGGAGCAGATAACTTCTGGGAAGTTGGAGCTGGTCCTGGACCATGCGGACCTTGTTCTGAAATCCATTTTGATAGAAAACCTGAATTAGGACAAATAAAAACTGCTGAAGAATTTGAAAAAGCTTCTGATGAAGATAGAGTTATAGAGTTTTGGAATCTGGTATTTACACAATTTGATAAAGATGAGGAAGGAAATTATAACAAACTATCCCATCCTAATATAGATACAGGAATGGGACTTGAGAGGATATCAACTATAATGCAAGGGGTTAACAGTATCTTTGAAGTTGATACAATTAGAGCAATATTAGATGAAGTTTGTAGAATATCTAATAAAAAATATGGCAATAATGAAAAAGAAGATATATCTATAAGAGTTGTGACTGACCATGTTAGAAGTGTAGCTTTCATGATTAGTGATGGAGTATTACCATCAAATGAAGGCAGAGGATATGTTTTAAGAAGAGTACTAAGAAGAGCAGCAAGACATGGCAGATTGTTAGGAATTGAAGGATTGTTCTTAAGTGAACTATGTGATATAGTAATAGAAAATTCTAAGGGAGCTTATCCAGAATTAAATGAAAAAGCTGACTACATTAAAAAAGTAATAAAACTAGAGGAAGAAAGATTTAGTGAAACTATAGATTCAGGAATGGAAATATTAAAATCATATATTGAAGAATTAGAAAATTCTAATGAAGACACTTTAAAAGGTGAAAAGGTATTTAAACTTTATGATACCTATGGATTCCCTCTAGAACTTACAGAGGAAATTTTAGAAGAAAAAAATCTAAAAGTAGACATAGATGGTTTTAATGAGGAAATGAAAAATCAAAGAGAAAGAGCTAGAGCAGCTAGAGGAGACTCAAGTTATATGGGCAATGATGATGGAATTTTAAATAAAATTCCTGCAGAAATTGAAACTGCTTTTAGTGGATATGATAAACTAGTGGATTCCTCAGAAGTAAAAGTTTTAATTAAAGATAATGAGTTTGTAGGAACCTTAGCTGTTAATGAAAAAGGTATAATAATTACTTCTGTAACTCCATTTTATGCTGAAATGGGAGGTCAAGCAGGTGATAGAGGAATTATCTCTAGCAGTAAATTTAAAGCTAAAGTTTATGATTGTAAGAAAAATGTTGGTGGAAAAATCCTTCATTTTGTAGAAGTTCTAGAAGGAGAAATAAATCTAGAAGATAGAGTGGAACTTTCAGTTGATAGTGAAAGAAGACAAAATGTATGTAAAAACCATACAGCTACTCACATGCTTCATGAAACTTTAAAAGAAATTTTAGGAGAGCATGTAAACCAAGCAGGTTCTTATGTAGATGATGAGAGATTAAGATTTGATTTTACTCATTTTGCAGCTTTAAGTGAAAGTGAAATAAAAGATGTTGAGAGAAAATTAAATGATGAAATTATGAAATCTTACAATGTAAATACTGATGTAATGACTATAGATGAAGCTAAAAAAAGTGGTGCAGTAGCATTATTTGATGATAAATATGAAGAAGATGTTAGAGTTGTATCTGTAGGAAACTTTAGTAAAGAGCTTTGTGGAGGAACTCACGTTAAAAATTCTGGAGAAATAGGATTATTTAAAATTCTAAGTGAAACTGGAGTAGCTGCAGGTATTAGAAGAATTGAAGCTGTAACTGGAGCAAAATCAGTTCAATATGTAGAGGATAAAAATGATTTCTTAAAAGAAGTTTCTGCAGCACTAAAGTGCGGAGAAAAAGATGTAATAAGCAGAGTACAATTACTACTACAAGAGTTAAAAGAAAAAGATAAAGAAATTCAAGGACTAAAAGAAAAACTAAACAGCAGTTTAGAAGATGAACTTATAAACTCAGTAATAGAAATAAAGGGTTTAAAAGCTGTAATAGCAATGGTTAAGGATGTTGAAGGAGAAGCACTTAGAAATCTTGGAGATAAACTAAGGGATAAGCTTCAAACCGGAGTTGTAATATTAGGAACTTCATCAAAAGATAAAGTTCAATTTGTAGCAATGGCTACAAAAGATGCTGTATCAAAAGGTGTTCATTGTGGGAAAATAATTAAAGAAGCTGCAACTGTTGCTGGCGGTGGTGGCGGCGGAAGACCAGACATGGCTCAAGCTGGTGGAAAGATACCAGAAAAATTAAAAGAGGCAATGGACAAAGCTAAGGAAGTATTAGAAAGTTTAGTTAAATAGTGTACTTTTTGAAGCATATGTTTTATAATATTATTAAAATATCTATTGGTCGTTTAAACGATGGGAAAGAGGGAGATTATAATGGATAATCAAAATACAGTTCAGTTTGAAGGTGTGAAAGATAAAAAAGATATGACAAAGATGATACTAACTGACGTATATGATGCCTTAAAGAAAAAGGGATATAATCCAGTTAATCAACTAGTAGGATATTTGATTTCAGGTGATCCAACTTATATAACAAACTATAACGGAGCAAGAGCATTAGTTAGTAAACTAGAAAGAGACGATATATTAGAAGAAGTGTTAAAATCTTATCTAGATATAAAATAAAAATGCCTTATAGGCATTTTTATTTTAATTTAACATATACTATGCTTATTATTAATATATATTTTTAGATAAGGAGATTCTTAATGAGAATATTAGGATTAGATGTTGGAGATAGAACTATTGGAGTTGCGGTAAGCGATCCATTAGGATTTACAGCTCAAGGTATTACTACAATAAAAAGAAAAAAAATAGAAGATGATATAAATGAAATTATGAAAATATGTAAAGAATATAATATAGAAAAGATAATTTCAGGACTTCCTAAAAATATGAACGGAACTATAGGACCACAGGGAGAAAAAGTTATGGCTTTTTGCGAAGAACTAAAAAAGCACGTAGACAAGGAAATAAAGTTTTGGGATGAAAGATTAACTACAGTTGCTGCTCATAAAGCTATGTTAGAAGCAGATTTATCAAGAAGTAAAAGAAAGAAGATTGTGGATAAAATAGCAGCCACATATATATTACAAGGATATTTAGATAGCATATATTAAGAAATTATTGTGATAGAATAGGAGAAAGATTTATGGATAATTATGTTGATAAAATTACTTTAATTGACGAAGCTGGAGAAGAAGTAGAATTTGATGTTATAACTAAATTGGATATTGAAGAAAATGAATATGTTATAGTTGTTCCTAGTGGAGAAGAGGATCTAGATGCAATAGCATTAAAAATACAAAAAGATGAAGAGGGAAATGATTTATTAGTTCCAGTAGAAGACGAAGCAGAATTTGAAATGATATCAGAAGCTTATGAAACTATATTTGAAGAAGAATAATTTTTATATTCTTTAATTATCATTTGAAAATACCTATCTTATAAGAATAAAGATAGTTAATATAAACAAGTTAACAAAATTGAAATGTTATTCTATTGAAAATTTTAAAAGCTTATAAAATTACGTGGATTACAGCGTAATTAACTGATAAGATGAAAAAAAATGTAGAAGGGAGGAGTTACGTAAAAACAGGTAATATTATAAAATTCTAAAAAAAGCTAAAGGGATTAGTAGCATGTATTGTAAAATTTAACTGTAAATATTATATATTCGTGTTAAAATATAATATCGGCTATTTGGTATAGAGAGAAAACTTTAAAATTGTTTTATAGAATTTTATAAGTTTTACGTAACGGATGTGATGAATTAATATGTCTCATGATAGAATTGAAGTTTTAAAAGAAGTTTTAAAAGAAAAGGGGTACAAATTAACCCCTCAAAGAAGAGCTATTTTAAATGGTATAATTGATAGTGAAGGAGCTCATTTAACAGCTGAAGAGCTATATGACTTAGTAAAAATAGATTGTCCTGAAATAGGCTTAGCAACTGTTTATAGAACTGTTCAATTACTAGAAGAGATGGGTGTAGTATGCAAATTAGACTTAGATGATGGAAGAAGTAGATATGAACTTTGTCAAGGTGATGATAGTCATCAACATCATCATTTAATTTGTAATTCCTGTAATAAGGTAATTGAAGTTCAAGGGGATTTACTTCATGAAATAGAAGAAGTTATTGAAGAAAAGTATAAGTTTAAAATTGAAAATCACAGTTTGAAATTCTACGGAATATGTGAAGAATGTAACAAAACATCTGAAAAATAATCAAATTTAATCTGTTTTTATTAGAAAAGAAGTGGAATTATCGTAATAAAAATAGGTTAAGTATAAGTAGTTATTTGATTATTTCGAAAGATGGTTAAATAGAGTAACAAATTAATTTAAAAAAATATATATAAAATTACAAAGGAGGGGAGAAAGTGCGAAGAGAAAAAGAAAAAATTAAAATTATACCACTTGGAGGTCTTAATGAAATAGGTAAAAACCTTACCGTAATTGAATACAAGAATGATATTGTTGTTATTGATTGCGGTCTTAAGTTCCCAGATGATGACATGTTAGGTATAGATGTAGTTATACCAGATGTAAATTATCTTATAAAGAATAGGGAAAGGGTTAAAGGTATATTTTTAACACATGGACATGAAGATCATATAGGTGCACTGCCTTATGTTTTAAAGCAAATTAATGTTCCAGTATACGGGACAAAGCTTACACTAGGTATTGTACAAACAAAACTTAAAGAACATGGTCTTTTAAGTTCAGTGGAGTTAAAATATGTTAAGCCAAAAGATATAGTTAAGCTTGATAGTGTTTCAGTAGAGTTTATAAGAACTAGCCATAGTATTGCAGACTCAGTAGCTATTGCTATTCATACACCATTAGGTGTAGTGCTTCATACTGGTGATTTCAAAATAGATTTCACTCCAATTGATGGTCATGTAGCAGATTTAACTAGATTTGCAGAACTTGGGAAAAAAGGTGTAACAGTAATGTTAGCTGATAGTACCAATGTAGAAAGACCAGGATACACTATGTCAGAAAGTACAGTTGGTGAAAGTTTTGAAAAAATTTTCTTTACTGCAAAAGGAAGAATAATAGTAGCTACATTTGCATCAAATATCCATAGAATTCAACAGATAATTGAAGCAGCTAGTAAGCACGGTAGAAAAGTTGCAGTATCTGGAAGAAGTATGGAAAATATTATGGCAGTAGCTATAGAACTTGGATATATTAAGCTTGAGAAAGACATATTAATAAATATAGATGCTATTTCAAAGTATAATGATGATCAAATCGTCCTTATTACTACAGGAAGCCAAGGGGAGCCAATGTCTGCACTTTCAAGAATGGCTTCATCAGACCATAAAAAAGTAAATATTTCAGAAGGAGATACAGTTGTAATATCTGCTACACCAATACCAGGAAATGAAAAATTGGTATCTAAAGTAATAAACCAGCTCTTTAAAAAAGGAGCTCAGGTTATTTATGAGGTTCACGTTTCAGGTCATGCTTGTCAGGAAGAACTAAAACTTATGCAAATCTTAGTGAAACCTAAATTTTTTATTCCAGTTCATGGTGAATACAGGCATTTAAAGCAACATGGTGAATTAGCTATGAAGCTAGGAATGCCAGAAAAGAATGTGTATATTGGAGAAAATGGTGACGTGATTGAATTGACAAGAGATTCAATAAAAAGGTCAGCATCTGTAGTATCCGGACAGGTATTTGTTGATGGATTAGGTGTTGGAGATGTAGGTAACATAGTTCTTAGAGATAGGAAACATTTATCTCAAGATGGAATACTTACAGTTGTTGTAACTATAGAAAAAGAAAGTGGAGCAGTAATTGCTGGTCCTGACATTATATCTAGAGGTTTTGTCTATGTGAGAGAATCTGAAGATTTAATGGAGGAAGCAAGAATTTTAGTTAAAGATGCACTTAAGCAATGTGAAGAAAATAAAATCACAGAGTGGCCAACAATAAAGGCTAACATAAGAGAAGTATTAAGAGTGTATTTATATGAAAAAACTAAAAGACGTCCTATGATATTACCTATAATAATGGAAGTTTAGCTTATATAATATATTCTTAGAAATTTTAAAATCTTATTTTGTTTTTAAATAAGGGGGAATTGATATGAATATATATGACAAAGCACAGGAATTTGCTAGAGTTTTAAAAGAATGTAATGAAGTTATTGAGTACAGAGAAAGCTTAAAAAAGATAAAAGAAAATGCAGATAATAAAAAGATGTTGGATGATTTTAGAAAAATTCAATTTGAGGCTTATAGTGAACAAATTGAAAAAGGTGAATTATCAGAAGACACTAAGAAAAAGCTTGAAAGCATGGGCTCAATAGTTACATTAAATCCTGACATAGGGAAATTTCTTCAAGCAGAAAGAAATTTTGGAGTTATGTGGGAAGATATAATGAAAATTCTAACAAAATCTATGGGAATTGAAGCAGAATTTAACACTAAAGAATAATTCTCCATAAAGTTGACTTTTATTAAACATAATATTAGAATAGGTATAGTTAATTAAAATTGGATACAGACCTGGTATCCAATTTTCTTTTGTACGTGAATTGTAGAAAAATGATGAAAAGTGGAGGAAAATAATGAGTATATTTGTAAGAGAAGACATAAGAAACATAGCAATAATAGCCCATGTTGACCATGGTAAGACCACATTAGTGGACGCGTTATTAAAACAAAGTAAAGTTTTTAGGGAAAATGAAAAAGTAGAAGAGAGAGTCATGGACTCTAATGACTTAGAAAGAGAAAGAGGAATAACAATTCTTTCAAAAAACACTTCAGTTCATTATGGAGATGTAAAAATTAATATTATAGATACTCCAGGACATGCTGACTTTGGTGGAGAAGTTGAAAGGGTTTTAAAGATGGTAGACAGCGTTTTGTTAGTTGTTGATTCCTATGAAGGAGCCATGCCTCAAACTAAATTTGTTTTAAAGAAAGCTTTAGAACTTAACTTAAAACCAATAGTAGTAATAAATAAAATTGATAAACCAAATCAAAGAGCAGCAGAAGTTATTGATGAAGTATTTGACCTATTTGTTGAACTTGGAGCTTCTGATGAGCAGCTAGATTTTAAAGTTATATATGGCTCTGCTAGAGATGGATATGCTAAAGAAGAATTAGAAGATGAATCAGATAGCATGGAACCATTATTTAAAGCAATTATAGACCATGTTGAGCCACCTAAAGGAGATATAGATGCTCCACTACAATTACTTATCACATCATTAGATTATAATGATTATGTTGGTAAAATTGGTATAGGTAAAGTAATTAGAGGAACCATTAAAAAGAACGAAAACGTTGCTTTAATGAGAAAAGATGGAACTGTAAAAAATGTTAAGATTTCAAATTTATATACATATGACGGATTAAAAAGGGAAGAAACAGAAGAAGCTAAGTTAGGAGATATAGTTGCAGTTTCAGGAATAGCAGATATAAATATAGGAGAGACAATTGCAGATGCACAAAATCCTGAGGCACTTCCATTTGTTCATATAGATGAACCAACATTAAGTATGAATTTTATAGTAAATAATTCTCCTTTTGCTGGTCAAGATGGTGAATTTGTTACATCAAGACATTTAAGAGATAGACTTATGAAAGAATTAGAAACTAATGTAAGTTTAAAAGTTGAAGAAACAGATTCTGCAGACAGCTTTAAAGTTAGTGGAAGAGGAGAACTTCATCTATCTATATTAATTGAAACAATGAGAAGAGAAGGATATGAATTCCAAGTTTCTAAACCTACAGTTATATATAAAGAAGAGAACGGAAAGAAACTTGAACCAATTGAACATTTAACTATAGATGTACCTGAAGAATTCATGGGACCTGTTATGGAAAAACTTGGACCTAGAAAGGCTGAAATGGTTAATATGACAAGTGCTATAAATGGTTATACTAGACTTGAGTTTAAAATTCCATCTAGAGGTCTTATAGGATTTAGAAATGAATTTATGACTGATACTAGAGGTAATGGTATAATGAATAGTATATTAGCTGATTATGAGCCTTATAAAGGTGAAATTCCTGAGAGAAGCAGAGGATCACTAATTGCCTTTGAAACCGGCGAATCAATTACATATGGATTATATAATGCACAGGAAAGAGGAACATTATTCATAGGTGCAGGCATACCAGTTTATCAAGGAATGATTGTTGGAGAATGTTCAAGAAGTGAAGATGTAGAAGTTAATGTATGTAAGAAAAAACAGCTTACAAATACAAGATCAGCTGGTGCAGATGATGCTTTAAAATTAGTTACACCTACTGAAATGTCATTAGAAAAATGTTTAGATTTTATAGCGTCTGATGAACTTGTAGAAGTTACGCCATTAAATATAAGAATGAGAAAGAAAATATTAGACTCTAATTTAAGAAAAAAAGCAGCAAAAAAGTAAAATGTATTTTATAGTGGGGTGATTCTGTGAAAAAAAGAATTAGCGTTGCTATCGTATGTTTAATAGGTGTATTATTATTAGGAATAATATTTTATAGTAATAATGCCAAACATCCTTTTAAGACTACAGAAGATTTTACTATTGAAATTAAAGAAGGAGATACATTATATAGCGTAATTGAAAATTTAAAAAGGGAAAAAAAGTTAAAAAACCCAACTTTAGTGAAACTGTACATAAAACAGAAAAAGCTTACACCTAATATAAAGCCCGGCAGTTACAGTATAACTAAAGATGCTTCAGTAGAAGAATTTATTAGTATGCTTGAAGATTTTAATTTAGATAAAAGTAATATTAAAGTTACCATTCCAGAGGGCTATGATATAGATAAAATAGCTGTTGCATTGGAAGAGGCTGATGTAATTACCAAAGATGAATTCATAGCAGCAGTTAAAGAGTACAAATTACCAAGCTATATCAAAACTAATGATGAAAGAAAATATGATTTAGAAGGATTTTTATTTCCAGATACCTATGGGTTTAAAAAAGGTGTATCTGGGGAAGAAATAATTAAAACTATGAATGGTAGATTTGATGAAGTAATGAAGGAGTTAACTAAAGAAAAGCCTTTAAATGATGAAGAGTTATATAATATAATAACTATGGCTTCTATTGTAGAAAGGGAAACTAGTAATCCTAAGGAAAGGGATATTGTAGCTTCAGTATTTTATAATAGAATAAAAGAAGATATGAAATTTCAATCTTGTGCTACTGTACTTTATGCACTGGGAAAACATAAAGATAAGTTATATGAAAAGGATCTAGAAGTAGATTCTCCTTATAACACTTATTTAGTTAAAGGACTTCCAGTAGGCCCTATTAGTTCGCCAGGAAGAGAAGCTATAAAGGCTGCTATAAATCCAGCAGAAACTAATTATCTATTCTTTGTTTCAAATAATGATGGCACACATTTTTTCACAGATGATTATGAAGAATTTTTAAAGGTTAAAGGTGAAACACAGGGATTTTAAAATTTAAACTTGTGAAAAATAACGTAAAAAATTTTACAAATTAATATTTTAATTTGATGAATTATTGGCAATGAGCAATTTAATGACTTCTTTAATTGTTCACTGTCAATATTTTATAATGTGGAGGATACTTATGAGTGGAGTTACACATGATTATATGGAATTATACTTAAGAAATCTTATTCCAGATGATGTTGGTATACTAAAAGAGATGCATGACTTTGCAGTAGAAAATAAGGTACCCATAATACAAAAAGAAGGGGCTAAGTTCCTGCAGTTTATAATAACTTTAAAAAAACCAAAGAAAATTTTAGAACTTGGAACCGCTATAGGATATTCAGCTATTTTAATGAATTTAACTTCTGGTGGTAAAAATAATATTACTACTATTGAACGAGATGAAAATATGGTAAAATTAGCTGGAGAAAATATTAAAAAATATGGATTATCAGATAAGATAAATATAGTCCAAGGTGACTGTTTAGATATATTAGAAAACTTAGAGGAAGAATATGATATGATTTTTATGGATGCAGGAAAAGGGCATTATAATCATTTTTTACCTCATTGTTTAAGACTTTTAAAAGAAGATGGAGTAATTGTAGCTGACAATGTACTGTTTAGAGGTATGGTAGCATCTGATGAATTAGTACAAAGAAGAAAAATAACCATAGTTAAAAGAATGAGGACTTATTTAGACATGGTTTCTAATGATGAAAATTTAGTAACAACAGTTATACCTATGGGCGATGGTATTGCTTTAACTGTAAGGAGGAATAAAGATGATAAAACCAGAGTTGCTAGCTCCAGCAGGTAATTTAGAAAAACTAAAAACTGCCATTGATTTTGGAGCAGATGCTGTATACTTAGGTGGAAGCAAACTGAATTTGAGAGCTTTTGCAGATAATTTTACCAATGAAGAGTTAAAAGAAGGTATAGAATATGCTCATGCAAGAGGAAAAAAAGTTCATGTAACAATGAATGTATTTCCTCATAATGAAGATTTAGAAGGAATAGAAGATTATTTAAAAGAACTTTATGAAATAGGCGCAGATGCTATTATAGTTGCTGATCCAGGGATAATAATGACAGCTAGGGAAGTAGTTCCTAATCTTGAAATTCATTTAAGTACTCAAGCAAACAATGTAAATTATAAATCAGCAATGTTTTGGTATAAACAAGGTGTTAAAAGAATAGTTTTAGCAAGAGAACTGACTTTAGAAGAAATAAGAGATATTAAAGATAAGGTTCCAGAGGATTTAGACCTTGAAGTATTTATTCATGGTTCAATGTGTATGTCATATTCAGGAAGATGTTTATTGTCTAATTATATGACAGGAAGAGATGCCAATAGAGGACAATGTGCTCAGCCTTGCAGATATAAATATCGCCTTGTAGAAGAAAAGAGAAAGGAAGAATATTTCCCAATTATTGAGGATGATAAAGGGACATACATAATGAATTCTAAGGATATGTGCATGATTGAACACATACCAGAACTTATGAATACTGGAGCAGTATCTTTTAAAATAGAAGGAAGAATGAAAAGCTCCTATTATGTTGCTACAGTAGTTAAAGCATATAGGGAAGCTATAGATGCATATTGTGCAAATCCAAAAGAATATAAGTTTGAGCAAAAATGGTTAGAAAATCTTCAAAAACCAAGTCATAGAAAATATTACACAGGTTTTTATTTTGGAGATAAAGACAGCCAAATATATGAATCCTCTTCTTATATAAGAAATTATGATATTGTTGGAATTGTAGTAGATTTTGATAAAGAAAATAATATAGCAACTATAGAACAAAGAAATAAAGTTTTAGATAATGATGTAGTTGAAGTGTTAAGACCAGTTGGTGATAACATAGAAATAACTTTAAAAGACATGAGAGATGACAAAGGAAATAAGATAGATTCAGCTCCTAGCGCACAAATGTTGTTTACTGTAAAGGTAGATACTGAACTTCAAGAGAAAGATATACTTATAAAAGCTAAGGAGGACAAGAAATAATGAATCGTCCAGTTTTAATAGGAATTACAGGTGGCACAGGCTCAGGAAAAAGCACTATAGCTCAAGAAATATATAAAAGCTTTGGAGAAAACTGCATAGCTATGATAGAACAGGATTCTTATTATAAAGATCAAAGCCATTTAACTAAAGAGGAAAGAGTTAAAACAAATTATGATCATCCAGATGCTTTTGATACTGAGTTATTAGTTGAGCAATTAAATAAATTAATAAATGGAGAAGCTGTAGAAAAGCCAATTTATGATTTTGAAATACATAATAGAGTAAAAGAAACTATTAAAGTTGAACCTAGAGATATAATAATAATAGAGGGTATATTAGTACTTCAAGAAGAAATACTTCGCGATATGCTTGATATAAAGATATATGTAGATACTGATGCAGATGTAAGATTTATAAGAAGAATGGTGAGAGATGTTAAAGAAAGAGGAAGAACTATAGATTCAGTTATTACCCAATATTTAACAGTAGTAAAGCAAATGCATGAGCAATTTACAGAGAACACTAAAAGATATGCAGATATTATAATACCAGAAGGTGGACATAATAAAGTTGCAATAGATATAATAACAGCTAACATAAAACAAATTTTACAAAAATCGTAAAAATAAATTTAATAGGAATATAATACCTTTCTTTAGTCAAAAATTTAGACTAGAGGGAGGTGTTTTTTTATGAGGAAAAAAGATTATAGTTTTATGAGCTACAAATGGAAAGATATTGCTATTAATAGAATTTATGTTGTGATAATATTATTGGTTTCTAGTTTTTTTATATTATTAGGCAGGTTGTATTATATACAATATTATAAAAAAGAAACTTATTCAACAATGGCAGATATGCAATATTACTATGAAGAAAATATAAGTAATATAAACTATAAATTATTAGGGAGAAACAATGAGGAGCTTTTTGATTATCAATATAAATATTTTGTAGTGGTAGACCCTATGACTTTTTTAACATTAAATAATGATACAAATTTAAAGGATATACAAGTTATAACTTATATATTGAGAAACTATGATAGAGAGTATGACATATCACAAATAAAATACAAAGATATAAGTCAAAAATATACTTACGAAATAGATTATAATACCTATGAAAAATTGAATAATTCTAAAAGTGTTAATGGAATTTATACCTATAAACAAAAAAATGCTATGAAGAAAAAAGATTGGAAAATTGAAAATTTAATAACTTCACCACAAAATTATAAAGACGAAAAATTTAAAGAATCTAACTCTTTGGAAATGAATATATACAATAAAATTAAGAAAAATAAATTTGATAAAATTCGTTATGAAAAAGATGTAAATGGAAAAATTGTAGGAGAAGAAATAATAACACCTAAGGACAATGTAAATGTAAAATTAACTTTGGATAAAAATATACAAAATCTTATGGAAGAGACCTTAAGGAATGAAAAATTTAATAAGTACCCTCAAATAGGACTTACACTTGTAGAAAGTGAAAGTGGAAATGTATTATCAATGGTTCAAAAAGATGATAATATATCTAATATTAATATAGGAGTTCCTAGCAGCAATGGTTTTTTAGTAGGGTCCGTATTTAAAACTATAGTGCTGGAGTCTGCTTTAGAGTCAGATATAGCTGATTTGCAAGAGGAATACGAAGTTAAAAATATATTTCCTAAAAGTATTGAGAAGCAAAAAAAGTATACTTTGAATGAAGCTTATATTTGCTCATCTAATGATATTTTTGCTCAGTTAGGTTGGAAAGTTGGGCTAGACAATATGACTAAGTATGCTGAGGATCAGGGATTGCTAAGCACAGTGCTAAATCTTCATGATGAGGCGGAAGGAGCTATGGAAAATCCAAATGGGAATGATAAGTGGGGAATTGTTACAAATGCTTCTATAGGTCAAACCTTGAGGTCTACACCAATAGCAATAACAGCTATACCAAGTACTATAGTTAATAAAGGTATATATGTAAAGCCAAGAATTTTAGAAGGATATACAGATAAGGATGGAAATATAATAGAAGAGATGCCAGTAGAAAAGCATAGGGTACTATCAGAAGAAACTGCTGCTATTATGGAAGAACAAATGAGAGAAGTAATAACATCAGAAATAGGTACAGGAAGAAAAACTAATATTGAAGGTTTATATATGGGTGGAAAAACTGGTACTACTGAATACTTTGTAGAAGGAAAAGAATATTCAGATGGATGGTTTATAGGATATTTTAAATATAAAGATAAATTTTATTCCATGGTGGTATTTATACCAGAAATAGATATCGTAGATGATGCAGGTGGAACCACTGCTGCTTATGTGTTTAAAGAAGCCATAGATAAATTGATAAATTCAAATTACTTATAAAATAATTGATAAATCTTCAGTAAAATATTTAGTGATTATTTTATTCTATAGAAAATTATAAAAAGTTAAATTTATGGATAGTTTATCAATAGAGAATAGAAAATTGGCATTGACAATTATTAAGAAAATTAATTTTTTTGACTAGTAACTTTATGTTGCTAGTTTTTTTATAAAAAGTTACTTTAATTGTCCATTTTTAATCGTCAATTTTCAATTGTAAAAAGGAGTTTAAGGAACTCTTTTTTTGCTAGAGATTTGTTAATTTTTTAGAAAAATTAAATTTGTCAAGGGATATTTTAATTAAATAATAGAGAAAAATTTTAGTGTACAGGCTACTTTTTGGATTTCCAATCATATTATTATAATAAGCACTATTAGGGGGAACAGCTATGGTTTTCTTCAATTGGTTCTTTAATGTGATTGGAGACATTACTTTATTAACAGCTTATGTATCAGGAAGCAGTTCATTTCCACAGCCTCTTACAGAAGAAGAGGAAAAGGAGTATTTACAAAAGTTTAAAGATGGGGATGTTGAAGCTAAAAATATCTTAGTGGAAAGAAACTTAAGATTGGTAGCTCATATTGTAAAAAAATACTCTTTCCCAGGTAAAGAAATAGATGATTTAATTTCAATAGGTACAGTAGGTCTAATAAAAGCAATTGATTCTTTTGATAGTTCTAAGGGAACAAGACTAGCTACCTATGCTGCAAGATGTATTGAAAATGAAATTTTGATGCTTATTAGAAATAATAAAAAGATAAAGGGTGAAGTATATTTACAGGACCCTATAGGTATTGATAAGGAAGGTAATGAAATTTCATTGATGGATATATTAAGTAGTGATAAAGATTCTATTGCAGAAATAGTAGAAAATAAAATTCAAGTAAAAAAGCTTTACGGCAAAATAAATACTGTTTTGCAGGAAAGAGAAAAGCTTATTATAGAAATGAGATATGGGCTTATTGACGGAAAGGCTAAAACTCAACGAGAAATTGCAAAAATATTGGGTATATCTAGATCATATGTATCGAGAATAGAAAAAAGAGCATTAAAAAAACTCTGTAAAGAACTAAACAGCCCAGATAATAGTACTTATTGATTTTAAGGCATAGATATATTCAATATAATTTAATACTAAATTTAAATATTATAAAATTAAAGATGTGAATTATAGATATTTAAATGATAGAGTTTAATTTCTTAATTATTAAGGATGAGACAATTAAGTTTCTATGATATCATATAATTAATTTTATATTAATATTTTCCGTTTAATGTTAAACTTAAAATAGTATATTATGAAGGAGGTGATGCAATGAATTACAGCGGACTATTAGGAAGAAATATACAGTATACTTTGTCACCTCCTATTCATAATGAATATTATAAAAAGAATAATATACCTTTGGAATATAAAAAATTTGATATACAAGAAGATGAAGTTGAAAAATTTTTAGAAGCTTTATCAAAGAATAATATAATAGGATTTAATGTTACTATTCCATATAAAGAATATATTATGAATTTTTTGCAGGAATTATCCTATCCATCAGATAAGATTAAAGCAGTTAATACAGTAGCAGTTAATGATGGTAAACTTATAGGATATAATACTGATTACTTTGGGTTTATTGAGAGTTTAAAAGCTAATAATATTAATCTTCAAGGTAAAAAATCACTAATCATTGGAAGTGGAGGAGCTGCTAAAGCTGTACTTTATGGAGTTAAGGATTTAGGTGCAGATGAAATACATATGGTACTTAGAAGAAAAGAATCCATAAAGGAGCATAGTATGTATATAAGCAAATTTTTTAATTTTGAAGAAGAATTTGATTTAAAAAACTATGACATAGTAATTAATTGTACGCCATTAGGCGGAGCGAATCATATAGATGATTGTCCCATCACAATAAAAAATTGTGATAATGATGTGATTTTTTATGATTTAAATTATAATCCTAAGGTTACTAAATTTATGGAATTAGGTAAGAGATATGGCGCAAAAATTATAAATGGGATGGATATGCTCTATAGTCAAGCCTATAAATCAATTGACATATGGAAAGAGATAATAAAACCCTAATCATAATATGTAAGAATGAGATAACTATTCAAATTTCAAAGAAATATGAGTAGTTATTTCTTTTATATTAGATTAAAATATTATGTAAAGTTAAAAATGATATGTTTTATAGTAAAAATACATTATAGTATTGATATATTAATGTAAAATCTGTTATTATTTAAG
>NZ_JACSQB010000153.1 GCF_014836835.1 Clostridium faecium
ATTTCGTATTATTTTAAAATTTTTTATGTAGTATTATGAGTTTTTTTGTAATCTATCCTTATAATTATAATCAAATCAAATAGTGAATAAGTTATCCATAAAAAAATCAAATATTTATAAAATTTCTACTAAACTTTACACTTTATACACTAGTTTATTTGATACTTTTTTAACTTATTTTAAATTGTTTTAAACCCAAATCTTTTAATCAACTTAAAATTTATCAAGATGAATTTATAAGGAGGCAATTGTATGGTTGTAATTGTTAGAGGGATAGGTTTATTAATTCTTACTTTAGTTTTATTTTCACTATTTAGCTTAAAAATGCCTAAAGGTCAGAAAGCTATGTCAGGACTGGCCAATGCAGCAGTAGCAACTTTTTTAGTTGAGGCAATTCATAAATATATTAGCGGTGATTTATTAAATATTAATTTCTTATCAACAGTTGGATCTTCTTCAGGTTCCATGGGAGGTGTGGCTGCAGTTATATTAGTTGGTATTAACATGGGAATTAATCCAATATATGCTGTAGTTGCTGGTGTTGCTGTATCTGGATATGGAATATTGCCAGGATTTATTGCTGGATACATTGTAGCTCTATTTGCTCCATATATAGAAAAGAAACTTCCAGAAGGATTAGATATCATAGTTGGAGCTCTATTAATAGCTCCAATAGCTAGACTTATTGCTTTAGGTGTAGATCCAGTAGTTAATGCAACTTTAATCAATATAGGGAAAATGATTTCTGTTGCAGCAGAACAATCTCCTTATTTAATGGGATTCCTTTTAGGTGGAATTATGAAAATGATTTGTACTTCTCCTCTAAGTTCTATGGCTTTAACTGCTATGCTTGATCTTAAAGGCTTAGCAATGGGAATAGCGTCTATTGCTTGTGTGGGAGGTTCATTTACAAATGGAATGATTTTTCATAAGTTAAAATTAGGGAACAAAAGTAATACCATTGCTGTAATGCTTGAACCTTTAACTCAAGCCCATATTGTAACAGCCAATGCTATACCAATATACTTTTCTAACTTTTTTGGTGGTGGACTTTCAGGATTAGCAGCAGCACATTTTAAAATTATAAATAATGCCCCAGGAACTGCTTCTCCTATTCCTGGACTTTTGGCACCTTTCGGTTTTAATGAACCAATAAACGTAATTTTAGCAGTAGCATTTAGTGTATTAGGTGGATTACTTGCAGGTGAGCTTGGTGCGAGAATCTTTAAATCAAAAGTTACTCACAGTAAACCACAAGAAGCAATATAAATCTTTATAAGAAAATTATAAGAATAAAGACTTCTCTTTGAAAGGGGAAGTCTTTATTCTTATAACTTAAGTTTCTAATTTTTATTATAGTAATAATTTAAAAATAAATTTTTCTACATATCACACTGTTCTATTTCTACCATCCAAGCACCACATTCTTTGCAAATAATTATGCTTACTATGAAATCATTATCTATAGCTTTTTTCCTATGCAAATCAGTATACATACCTTCCTCATAGTCCTTTGAAATAGTACTTATAACATATTTATTGTTTTTAGTAAATATAAAGAAATGGTATTCTAAAAAATCATAATGCTTTCTTCCTTCACCTTTACCTGCTTCACATACATCACAACGTCCATCAAAATATTCCAAAGTAAAATCAACTTTATCACTGTTATTTAAAAGTTCCATAATAGTTTCATAATGAAACTCTTCTATTTCTTCATCATAGATATATTCAAGATTATCTTCTCTTAGCTCATATTCTCTATTTTCAAAATTAAATTTATATTTCATTGTAAACCACCTCATATAATATATTAAGTATATTATATATTTTTGTCTATAATCATTTATTAAATTCTTAATTTATGTGCATTTATATAAATTATATGCTAAAGGTTGTAAACAATTCTATACAAAGAAAAACTGTGATAAAATCACAGTAATATAATATATTAAATAAATAATAAAAATTTAAAGAAAGAATAGCACTATTCTCCATTATTTAACAAGCCAAAATAATCATTTTATAAAACAAATAAAAATACTATAAGAAAAAGACCTATTAATATTGCTAATGATATTGCAGTAGTTTTCCAGCTTCCAGCTGTGATAAATTTATTAGGATCATACCAGCTCTTTCTACATTGATCTTTATTCTTTAATGCTTTATTAAAAGAATTTAATGGTATACTATTTCCTCCTTATGATTTATCTAATTTATTTACCCTCACATAACTTTTAAATGCTAATAAGCAAACTTAGTATAATTATTAACTTTCCATTGATTATTTTCTTGTGATAAACATATAGATTTTGATATCTCTTTTACTTCATCTTCATTATCACTACTTTTTTTCCAAAATGTAATTTTATAAGTGTAGGTTACATAACCAGCATTTTTTTCTGTCTTCTCTAAAATAATATTATATACACTTAAAGTTTCTTTCTTAGAGGTATATTCACTTAATCTATTTATATATTTCATATCATTTATTAATGTAAACCTTGCATCACTAGTCATACAAGATGCTAGTGAATCTTCAAGCAATTTAGCAACTTCTTCTTTATTCTTGCTGTTATTACCCAAATTTTTCATTAAATTGTATTCTCTTTCTCCTACAGTATAAAATGCATCTATAAATTCTCTAGCTGCCTTATCTATTTTATCATGTTCATTTTCAAGAGTTACTACATATGTTCTTCTCTCATAGTTATAACCTGAAGTCAATTTTGAAGGTATTGATATTATAGCTGTTTTTTCATCATAATAATCCCAGCTTGTAAAAAACACACCTATAAGATTTTTACCTTTTACAATGCCCTTTCCATCTTTAATATAATCAAAAATTAGAGGAACTATATTTTCTTCAATTGTTGCAACATTTTTAATTTTTCCTTCACTAAAAGTTCCTCCATAAATATTTACATTACCAGTACTATCTTTAAGTTGGTAATAAATTATTTTATTTTCATGAGGAGATAAGCTATATATCGGTATCCACATACCCTTTTCATTTCTTCCGCCTGCTATTAATTTATTTATTGAATTTTTAGAAGCATTATAATAAAACACTCCTATACTTTCATTATAAATCCCCCTAAAAATAATATTACCATCCTTTAATACATTGAAATTGCATATAAAATCCTCTTTTTTAGGTAGTATAATTACAGATTCAACTTCTTTCATATTATCAGTTTTTACCTTATAAATACCTTCCTTATCTGATGCAGCATTAAAATAAATGTTTTTTTTATCATCACTTTGAGTTTGAAGATTATATGGTCCTTCTTTACCTTCCATATTTAACGCATCTAATTCTTCACCAAAAAACTTTAATTTTACACTATCTCCACTTCTTTCTAAAACATCTAGTGCAGCACTAGATGTTGGCTGATAGGTTTCTTCGTAAAATTCTCCATCTAATAATTCTTTAGTTATTTCTAACTGAGAGTCTTCTTGAGAAGCTTCTGATAGATTTTCTTCTAAAATTACTGCATTATCTTCTAGGCGTGTACCACACCCACTAAGAAACATTACAATTGTACTTAGTAATATTATGATTCTTTTTTTCATTTTTAAATCCCCCCAAAATTTTAACATTTCTTATATAAATGTTAACTTGTATATATTGCCATAGTTTATCTACTTATTGCCAAAGTATTGCTAATTTAAAGGGATTTTAAATTTTACTAGCTTAAATTCATTATTTATATCCTCTATAGTAAAAATACCTTTGTGAAGTTCTATTATATTTTTACATATACAGAGCCCTAGCCCCCTACTCCCATCTTCTTTTTCTTCATATTTGTAAGTTTATTTTTAATGTCGATTTCACAGTAATCCTCCATAATATTGGCCTTTACCTTTATAGTACTATTAGACTTACCATATTTTATACTATTATCTAAAAGGTTTATTATAACTTGTTTTAACTTATTTTCATCTCCATAAATATATATATTATCCTGTACATGATCCTCTATATCCATATTGTATTTATTTGCTTTAAAACTCATATGATAACACAAGCCCTCTAACAGCTTAGAAAAATCAAATCTTTCAACTTCTATCTTTTTATGATTAAAAGAATCTAACTTTGATATTTCTAAAAGTTCTATGACCATTTTTTCTAATCTACTACTTTCATCCTTTATATGTTTTATTGCCTTTTTTGAAAATTCTTCATCGTTAAATTCATCTTCACTAAGAATTTCTGCATATCCTGATATGGTAGTAAGAGGAGTTTTTAATTCATGAGTTACATTATCAAAAAATTTTTTTCTATATACTTGAATTTCCTTTAAGGTTTCTATTTGGTTTTTTATTTTTTTCTTCATATTTATAAAATCTTCAGAGAGCTTACCTATTTCATCTTGAGATTTTATAAGGATTTCTACATCGTAGTTTCCTTTAGCAACTTCCCTAGATGCCTCACTTAATTTCATAATTGGATTAGTTATTTTAAAGGATAAAAGATAAGAAAAAATAAAAATTATTATAAATGTTATTACCACAATTATTCTTACTATGTTTAAAAGATTATTATTCCCTTCATATAAATAGGTATAATCCTTACTAAATCGTACTATTCCCAAAAAACTTTTATTAATGTACAATGGATAAGATAGATTTACAATAGTTTTGTTTTCTATATTATTTACTAAAAAAGATAGCTTGTCTTGTTTTGCCATATTTAAATCTTCATTACTTCCTAAAATTACATCCTCTTTAAAATTAGGAAAAACAGTAACATCTTCACCACCATAGGAACTATTCAGTATATTACCATCTTTATCATATAATGAAACATTACAATTATTTTTATCACTAAGTTCTACTATTATATCTGTTGTATTATCTTTAAAACCTTTTTCACTTATTTCTATAGAATTTAAAACAAAATACTGTGTTATATAACTTTGAGAGTTTTGATAAAGAGTTCTCATCTCTTTACTTAAAACTACTTTATTATTTTTTTCTATATTCTTACTTATAAAAAAATTTAATATATAAAAAGCTATAGAAAATACAGCTAAAAATCCTATCAAAAACTTATATTTTAACTTCATGACCTTACCTCATCTTATATCCAACTCCAAATATAGTTTCTATAATAGAAGGATTGCTTTTATCATCCAACTTTTTTCTAAGCCTTTGAACATGGACGTCAACAGTACGAATATCTCCATCATAATCCATAGTCCAAACACTATCTAAAAGAGTTTCTCTTGAAAAAACTCTCCCTTTATTTTCACTAAATAGCAGCAATAAATCATATTCTCTTGGCTTTAATTTAATTTCTTCACCATTCTTTTTTACTATTCTACTTTTAGGTATAATTACAATATTTTCTGATACTATGATGTTCTTCTCCTCATATTTTTCTATATAATTATTATTAAAATTTTCTATTCTTCTCAATGCTACCTTAACTCTTGCTACTACTTCTCTAATATTAAAAGGTTTTGTTATATAATCATCAGCTCCCATTTCAAGACCTAAAACCTTGTCCATAATATCGTCTCTTGCAGTAACCATTAAAATAGGAATCTTATATTTCACTGTTATTATCTTGCAAATTTCAAAACCATCAATATCTGGCAGCATAAGATCCAATATTATTAAATCTGGTTTAAAACTTTCTACTAAAACCATACCTTCCCTTCCATTTAAACCATATGCAACTTCCATCCCTTCTTTTCTAAAGGAATAGCACATTATATCAATAATTGATTTTTCATCCTCTATAATTAGAATTTTATTCTTATTAACCATGTCCCCACCCCATAAATATCATTATTATAATTTTACAATAAAGTTATTGCCAAAGTGTATACTTGCTGGGTGTAATAATAAACACCTTCAGTAACTGTTTAATTTATCCAATGCTCATTTACTTAAATACCACACTAGCTTATGTAACACTTTATACATACTAGCTAATATTCTCATTATTAATAATCTTTCTGTCTCGAAATAAAAAGCACCTACATAAGTAAGTGCTTTAATTACCTATTTTATTTACTTATTTCATGTTTTCTTACATTTATAATTAACTTTTTATCTAAACATTTTTTTAATTTGTAATTTTTAGAAATCTAATGTTTGTCCATGAAGAAGACGGATAATAATTAGAAAGTGCATAATTATAGTGGTTAGCATCATGAGAAGATATATATAGCTTCCCCATGGATCTTTATAATTAATTATCATGCTATGTGTCCATGAACCAAGTGCTGCATTATATAACTGAACTATATCTCCAACTTTAGAGTTACTTTGCCAATCATATTCTGAAACATAGCCTTTATTTAATAACCAACTTCTTAGTTCTATTACCCTTATCCATGCATTACTATCTTTAAACCATGTATTATCTGTTGGAATTCCTCCAGCTTTAATACATTGAGACACAAAATTAGTACAGTCTCCACCATTCTTTCTATGATCAGTATAGGCTGAATTATAATTTTGCCAATAAGTATATGCATACTCTCTAGCAGCTTCTCCATTATATCCTGCATATGATAATCTAGGTTAAGAACGCTTTTTTGAAATCTCTTCTTTCTTTAGTTTATCGGCTTCACTTTTAACATTTTTCTTTTTTTCTTTCAATATTTCAACTTTTTTATTTAATTCATCATTATAAAGTTCATCAGAATCTACTAATGAATTGAAAGAAGGTACTGACTCAAATTCTTCAGTGTATATATCCTTTGTAATTTTCCATTCATTATTATTACTTAATAGTATAGTATGATTTTCATTTCTTGACATTTGCGTAATTTCGGGCGACTTTTCAAAAATTAGATCACTTCCCTTAGCTACATTTACTTCGCAACTAGTCCCGTTAAATTCAATAGAATCATAATCTAAATATAGCTCATAGTCTTTTAAAGTCTCGTCTATTTCTCTGTACCATTCTGCAATAAGACTTGTTCTTAAGATATTAAATTCTTTTAGAGATTCATTACTAATTATTGTACTGCTGTCTATTGGAATATGCGAACTCATAGTTTTAAACTCATTTGTAAAATACTGTTCAATCACATTCTTAACTTTCATATCCTCATCTTTTATCGAAGCCTTTGCTGTTATCACATTTGAGAATACCAACATTGAAGTAACTATGCTTGTACAAAAAAAACTTTAGTTTTTTATTCATTATATCGCCCCATTTTCAATAATACCTCAATTATAATATATATTTCAATATTTTCAATTAATTTCATAACTATATTAATAAATAGTAAAAAGCTTGCATCACCGCAAGCTCTTTTACTAATAATATTTATGTTAAACTCCAGCATCATCAATAACCCATGGTGAATTGCTATTTTCTCTAATAACCCAATACCACTCCTCATATATTCCACTATCTCGTGCCGTAATTGTACCTTCTTTATACTTTACATCATATTTTACCTTATAAACCTTTAAATTTTCTTCAGAAATTCCTTTTCCTTCTCCTTGTCCGTTTTTCAAATAGCCTTCTTTAAATTTAGTATCCATTTCTTCATCAATACTTATAATATTGATATACTCAATCTTATCAAAATTAATTTTACCTTGATTTCTCTTTTCATCTTCTGATAAAGTTTTTAAATGTTCATCAACATTTTTTTCATTCATAGAAGTAAAATAGTTCTCTACTACACTTTGTGGATTTTCTATTTGTGGTATATCCTGTTTAGAACATGCCGTAACTAAAAAAATAATTGTCATTAAAATAATTAAAACTATATTTTTCTTCATATTCATAGCCCACCTCTAATTTATCAAATAAAATCATATATTTTAGATTTTAAAATCTAAATTTATTTTCTTTCTTTTATGTAATTTTTTACTATTGATATAATATATTATATAATACATAAAAATACCCTTCTAAATTTTTACAAAATTTGATTTTTTATATAAAAAGTACCTAGTCATCTAGATGTTCTAATGAATATTTCTTTATTATACTATGATAGCATCTAACAACTGAGAAATGATAAAGATATTTATTTGAATTTCTTTATCAAGTTTTAAATTATTTATTGGAATAAAAAACACCTACCTAAGTAAGTGTTTCTTATACTATATATTTTTCGTTAAGACTCATTGTAAAATGAAATTGAACTAAAAAAATCCATAGCGGATTATTCTGTGTTATGATTTAATCGCAAAACAAAAACATACAGGTCAGATAATCACTATGGACTACCAAAATAATGACATAGAATCACGTAAAAATAAACATTTGAATTTCGAGGAACGTATGACTATTCAGCTTCGTCTTAAAGATGAATTTTCAGCATACAATATAGCTAAAGAGTTAAGTCGTCCTATAAATACTGTTCTTAATGAAATTCGTCGTAGTACTACTACCCAGATTAAGCAAGGGAAAAAGATTGAAGTTTACCTTGCTGACACTGGTGAAGCAATTTATCTTAAGAACCGCAAGAACTCTTGTCGTTCCTATAAACGCCTTGAATGTAGCACATTTATAAACTATGTTACAGATAAGATTATAAACAGTTCATGGTCTCCTGATGCGTGTTTTGGCAATGCTCTTAAAACAGCTGAATTTGAACGTTCTCAAATGGTTTGCACAAAAACTCTCTATAACTATATTGATCTTGGTCTTTTAAAGGTTAAGAATTCAGATTTAGCGTTAAAACTAAGGCGCAATACAAAGTCATCTAAAGTTCGTAAGAACAAGAAAAAACTTGGCAAAAGCATTGAAGAACGTCCTGATTCCATTAATAACAGGGAAGAATTCGGCCACTTAGAAATAGATACTGTAATTGGTGAAAAAACTAATGATGACTGTGTTCTATTAACCATTTTTGAACGTAAGACTAGGAATGCTCTTGTACGTAAAATTCCTTCTAAAACAGCTGAAGCTGTTATGGATGAACTTACAAGTGTTCGCCAGCTATTTGGTGATAAATTTAGTCAAGTTTTCAAAACTATAACTGGCGATAATGGTTCTAAATTTGCAGAACTATCATCCCTTGAAACTGATACTGAAACTATGGTGTATTATACCCATCCATATTCATCCTTTGAAAAAGGAACCAATGAAAGACATAATGGACTAATACGTCGATTCATCCCAAAAGGTAAGCGGATGGATGGTTATACTTCTGATAACATTACTTTTATAGAAGACTGGATGAATACACTTCCTCGAAAGATATTAGGTTATAAAACCCCAGAAGAACTTTTTGAGGAATAACTGGATATAATTTATACTCTCTAGAGAATATCTGGAAAATTAAGTCATAATAAGAAATAGTTCAATTTGTTATTGCAATTTGTCTTTATTTAAATAATTAAAAAACAAAATATTATTATTTCTATAACCTTTTATTGTTTTTTCAGAATAATTCTTTACCTCACAGTCAAATATAAATTCTTTTAAAACGTCATTTAATTCCATAAAAATACAACACTTTTAAATGTATTTTTTATACATACATTTAAAAGTGTTGTATTCCATCACAAAATGATTAAAGAACGTATATCACCATGTTTTTTAATCACTCATATCGTCTAAAGCATTGATACCACTATTACTCTTCAAATCCTTCTGGGAATTCTGCATTATGATATACGTTTTGAACGTCATCATCATCTTCTAATGCATCTAGCATTTTTTGTATTTTCCCTGCTGTTTCCATGTCTACTTGTGAGTTAGTATCAGCAACTAATTTAACCTCTGCTTCTAAGAACTCTATTCCATTTCCTTCAAGAGATTCTCTAACAACTCCAAAATCTTCTGGTGTAGTAGTTATTATATAAACTTCATCTTCTGAAGCAAAATCTTCTGCTCCAGCATCTAAAGCCATCATCATTAATTCATCTTCATCAAGGTCTTCATTTTTTTCTATAACAATTTCGCCTTTCTTTTGGAACATGAAACCTACACAACCTGTTGATCCCATATTTCCACCATGTTTTGAAAAGGCGTGTCTTACATTACCTGCAGTTCTATTTTTGTTGTCTGTTAGTGTCTCAACTATTACTGCAACTCCGCCTGCACCATATCCTTCATATGTAATTTCTTCGTAGTTAACTCCTTCAAGTTCTCCTGCTGCTTTTTTAATTGCTCTAGTTATTGTATCTGATGGCATATTAGCAGCTTTTGCTTTAGCAATTACATCTCTTAGTTTACTGTTTGTTTCTGGATTTGAACCTCCATTTTTAGCAGCTACCATCAATTCTTTACCTATTTTAGTAAATATTTTACCTCTTTTAGCATCTACTTTTCCTTTTTTAGCTTGTATATTATGCCATTTTGAATGTCCTGACATTTAGTTCCACTCTCCTAACTTTATATGTAAGGCAATTGAAATAAAATAACTAGCCAAAATTTTAAAATAGATTATCCTGTTGACCAATTATAATTTAATGCCTAATAATGTTTTTATTCTATTACTTTAAAATATTCCTTAAATATTATATCATAACGGCCTGTATTCTTTCAAATTTCTTATATTTCTTCTTTAAAAAGTCTATTTCCCATTTTAAAATAATATTCCTCTTCCTCTTCAGAAATTATTACTTTTCCATTAGTGGCTTCTACAAAACTGTCATGTATAACATCATAGTTTTTGCTCTCACAATACATTATAATTTCAACCTTATCTGTATATATAGTATCTTCTATATGCCATTGATTTTTGCCACAAATATATTGAATTTTGCCCAGTAAATCATAATCTAATTGTGCTTTTATTTCAATCCCTTTAACTTTTTCAACTATTCCTCCAGCTTTAATAGCTTCAGAAGCCCCTTTAGAGTAAGCTCTAACAAGCCCCCCTGCCCCTAGAAGTATTCCTCCAAAATATCTAGTAACTACTATTGCTATATCTGTTAAATCATTTTTCTTTATAACTTCTAATATTGGAATACCTGCTGTACCTTGAGGTTCTCCATCATCACTATATCTTTGAATTCCCTTATTTTCTCCTACTGTATAAGCAGAACAATTATGGGTAGCCTGCTTATGCATATTCTTTATTTTGGCTATAAATTCTTTAGCTTCTTCTTCAGTTTTAACTCTTTTTACATATCCTATAAACACAGACTTTCTTTCTTCAAATTCTGCCATTCCTTCATCCTTAATAGTAAAATAACTCATTTTGCCCTCTCCCTCCTTATAAAACATAATAAAATCAATCAAAACTACCTATAAACTCTTCACAAGCTTTTTTTATATATTCTTTCTCATTTGTTTTATAAATTTCTTTTACCTTTTCTATAGCCTTTTTACTCCTTATTTTCTGTAAAGACTTTATAGCATAACTTACCACTTGATTATTTTCATCTTGAAGTGCTCTTAAAAGTGCCATTTCTGCCTTTGGATCACCTATTTTACCTAAAGCAGATACAGATAACCTTCTAATATTAACAAATTTGTGAACTGTAGATTTTATTAAAAAATCTACTGATTGGGAAGCTTTTAGTTCACCTAATACCCATATTCCAAATTCCTTTTCTTTTAATGTCACATTTAAATGATTTCTCAATATATAATCTATAAGTTTTGTTTTATTAACTACATCTAAACTATTTAATATATATATTCTTTCTGACTTATCAACTTTTGATAAAGTCTTAAAAAGTTCCTCTATATTTTCACTTTTAACTACATATCTGTATTTTATTTTACATGATATTATATGTTTTTGAACTTCTGCCTTTTGTAGCCCTCTAATAATACTTATGGCTTCTATAGATTTTCCCTCTAAATGCAGAAAATAAGATATTTCTTCACTACTATATTTTTCAGCAAAATTCCAATCAAATTTTACTAGACCATTACTCAATAAACTTCTCACCTCAATTTTAATACAGTAAACTATATAATAACTTTTTTTATTTTATTCTCTTCCATGTAATTACAATCATTACACACAAAAATATGAGTACAGCTATTGCCATTATCTTCAATAGGAGCATCAGCACTATAAGGGCCATAATACTCTTGAGACCTTCCCTTATCCTCCATTAAACCTCCACATCTTTCGCATATATAATTATAATTTTTTATTTTATTACATTGTGGACAAATATATTCCATAATAATCACACTCCTTATGGAATTATCTTTTCCAATTTTAAAATTTATAAAATTAAAACTGCTAACTTTAAAATTTGGTTAACAGTTTTAATAGTAAATTTAGATTATATAATCCTTACATTTATTATATACTTCTTCATCGCCTTGAACCATCATAATTGTTCCCTCTTCTCCATATTCTTCACTATCAACCTTGCCATTTCTATGAAGATATGCTACAGTGCTAGAATCTGCATATGGAATTAATACCTTAAAAGATTTTAACTTATAAGGAAGTAATTTTGTACTCTCATTTAATAATGTTTCTAAATTTATTTTCTCTTTTGCAGATATCTCTATTATCTTATAATTTTTATATTTTTCTCTTAAACTCTGCAATTTTTCTTCTGATGCCTTATCTATTTTATTAAAAACTAATATAGTTGGCTTATCACAGGCATTCAATTCTTTTAAAACCTCTTCCACAACTTCAATCTGCTTATCAGCAGTTTCACTAGAGCTGTCTACTACATGTAATAATAAATCTGAATAAATTACCTCTTCTAAAGTGGACTTAAAAGCTTCAACCAATTCATGGGGAAGTTTTCTTATAAATCCTACTGTATCTGTTATGGTAGCTACTCTATTGTCTGGAAGCAACATTCCTCTAGTAGTAGTATCTAGGGTTGCAAATAACATATCTGCTTCAAATACCTTCTCTTTTATATTTGAAGATTTTAATGGATAAATATCACAAAGGATATTTCTTAAGGTTGACTTGCCTGCATTAGTGTATCCTACAAGAGAAATTTTAGATATACTATCCTTATTTCTTTTTTCTCTTTGGGTATTTCTTATATGTTTTATTTTCTCTAGCTCTTTAGTCAACTCATATATTGTTTCCCTTATATGTCTCTTATCTGTTTCAAGTTTCTTTTCTCCTGGACCTCTTGTACCTATACCTCCTCCAGTTCTTGAAAGTACTGTACCTAGTCCTGACAATCTTGAAAGCCTATATTTTAATTGAGAAAGTTCAACTTGAATTTTACCTTCTTTAGTTTTGGCTCTTCTTGCAAAAATTTCTAATATTAAAGTAGTTCTATCGATAACCTTTACGCCTAATGCTTCTTCTAAATTTCTAACTTGTGCACCAGATAATTCTTCATCAAAAATAACCACATTGGCTCTTAGTGACTGCCTTATTAAAGCTATTTCTTCTACTTTTCCTCTTCCTATATAATAAGCAGGATCTATTTTATTTTTGCTTCTCTTTTGAAGTATTGAATATACTGGAATAGCTTCACAGGCTTTTGTAAGCTCTCCAAGCTCTTCTAAACTTTCCTCATCCTCTGTGCCAACTAGCACTGCCCTCTCAGTATTATCTTCAATAATATCATTTTCTTTTATAAGACTTTCTATATGTTTAATCTTATCTAAAAATTTAAACTGAATTGCATCTTCTGTAGTTTTAAATTCCAATTCTTCTTCAACTAAAATATTGTTATTTACATTACAAAATCCTATATGATGCTTTAAATTTCCTTCCCTTTTAACTCCAATTGCAACCATGGCATCAAGTTTCAATTTAATTAAAGCGGATATATCTAACCCAGATAAGTTAGGATTTCCATTTGGATGGGTATGAATCACTCTAATTCCTGATAATTTTCCCTCTTTCACATCTATTATTGGAACATCTACAGTACTGCTGTCACCTATAGTAACTCCTATTACGTTTCCTTTTCTATCTATGGCAACACTAATTTCTCTTTCCAACTCTAAAGTAACTTCATTTAAAAGCTTTACAAGCTCTTCTGTAAATATCATATCCTTAGGGATTTTCATTTCATATATTGTATCTAATCTATTAAGTATAGATTTTTTTACACTATCAATATTTCCATTTACCAAAATTATCATCTCCATTTTAAACTTCAATTTGTGTATATAAAATAACTGCTGAAAATCTATATAAATTTAAATCTTTATTACTTTATTATGTGTCAATTTACAATTTTATATGGCAAACACTGTTCACCACTACAGTTATTAGTTGTAACTTCATTTAATTTTATATCATTAATTAATAGTTGTAAATACAATGGCTAATTATGGTTGATTCTTGAACAGTGCAAAGCCCTTTAACTTTTTCTTGTGATGCAGTATAATTTAGAACAAAAATTAATGTTTATTCCACAATGGAGAATTATTTTATCCTTATGCTTTCCTCCAAATAAAATACTTATGCTGGAATAACTTTCACCATTTCTATAATCTATAGAATTTTTGATTTTTTATGTATTAATCCATATGGTAAAATCATTATTAAAATGGAAATACTATATAATGAATATTTAAAAGAATTGAAAGATAGTAAAAAAATTGTTAATATAGATAATAGGCTTTTTTATTTTAGAGATTAAGATTTTTGCTACATTATAAAACTATTATTCACATTGGGAGGTATGATATAATAATCTTACTCAACATATGCCTATGTCTGTTAAATGAATATTTACTGTCATAGAGCAAATAATTTAACATAGATAATGCTATGTTAAAAAACATAATACTTATATTAAAATTAAATGTTTATTGATATTAATTAAGGGGCGTGATTTCCATGGAAGATAAAAAAATAAATGTACTGATTTCAAAAGAACAAATAGATGAGGCTTTAGAAAGATTAGGTTCTGAAATATCTAGAGA
This sequence comes from Clostridium faecium, assembly GCF_014836835.1. Taxonomy (GTDB): domain Bacteria; phylum Bacillota; class Clostridia; order Clostridiales; family Clostridiaceae; genus Clostridium_J; species Clostridium_J faecium. The sequence goes on from NZ_JACSQB010000153.1 coordinate 14,768, forward strand.
TTATGAAGGTAAAAAACTTTATGTGCTTTCACTCCTTAGAGGAAGTTTTATATTTGCTGCTGATCTAGTTAGGAAAATTCAAGTTCCAACAAAAATAGGATTTATGACTACATCAAGTTATGGACATGACGAGCAATCTTCTGGAGTAGTTAAAGTGGTAAATGATGTACCAGATAACATAGAAGGATATGATGTACTTGTAATTGATGATATAGTTGATAGTGGTATTACTATGGAATTTGTTATGAATCACATGAAAGAATTAGGTGCTAATTCTGTTAAATGTTGTACTCTTTTAGACAAACCATCTAGAAGAAAAACAAAAATAAGTCCAAATTATTGTGGATTTGAAATTGAAGATGTATTTGTAGTTGGATATGGACTTAATTATGGAGATTATTATAGAAATATTCCATATGTATTTAATTGGGAAGAAGCTTAATATTATATTTATACTGATAACAATGCTAGATTGTTATCAGTTTTTAAATTTTACATAAAATCAGCATTCAGCATCAATTCATTAGAATATGCATAATCTCTTAATAATCCTCTATAAACAACATTCAAATTTTCTAATTTTTGTATATCAGATGGTTTAATCATTGTAAACTCTCTATCAAAATTAAATATACCGCTTCTTTCTAAAACCTCTGATACAAATTGAGAACAAAAATAATGATATTTTCTATCTAAGGACATTTTAAACACCACTGCTAAAACTCCCAAAAAATTATACCTATATTTGTCTTGTTCCTTTTCAAATTCTTTAATAATTTCTTTTACTTTTTCATATTGTTCAAATGTAACATCCATTGAATAAACTATACATTCTGTATTATAAAATCTTTTATAAACTCCATCATCAATTTTTTCTTTTATAAAACCTCCTATAAAAGGATTTCTAGGTTTTTTTCTTCCAAAACTATACATTTCACTTAACTCTGGGTCTAATGCTATAGATGCATGGGAATAATCATTTCTAGTATATATTTTTATGACTCTAGAAAGAGTTGTCCCTGTAAAAGTAAGCATAATATATATTTTTTTCATGTTTCACCCCCCAAACACATAACTAAGAACAGGACTTAGTTTTTAGTTATATAAAATAATATATCAAATTTTAATAATTTACACAAATAGTTAAAAATAAGAACTATTTGTCTCATAATATTTAGACAACAGTTCTCTTACTAAACCCACAGATTTTAATTCACAATGAAAAACTCATAATTAAGGACAAAATTATTTTGACTAAAAATAATTTCATCCTTAATTTTCTCTTTATAATCAATAAATCTTAGAATTTTGAATTTAATAAAATGTTTATTTTACTTTAAACCCACTAGAATTTCCACCATTTAAGTCTAGCTGCACAGAAGTTTCTGGTATTTTCCCTACAATTATAGTTTCTGTTATAGGAAGTTGACTAATAACTTCTATTTCATTATAAGCTACTGGCAGGACAACCTTTATTTTCGCTTTTACTTCTACATATATCTTATGTCTTGTCTGGTTGATACCAGCACTTTCAAAATCTGAGATATATCTGGTTTCTACATGTCCAATAGGATTCATTGTAGCTTTGATGTTTGGTCCTAAATTAGATAATAAATTATTTTTAGTCACATATCCCATAGGAATTTCTATTCCTACTTTTCCAACATCTTTTAGCTCTTTTTGTACTCTTAAAGCCACATCTGTTGCAATTTTATTCATTTTAAGAGTATCTGCTTTTAAAAGAATTATATTGCCTTCCGAATCTTTCTCAAAATTAATAATCTCATCATAACTAAATTGATTTATATATTCATCAATAATAGATTTGTTTATTATATCTATGGCCTTTGCTCTCATCTCTCCATCACATATTACCATAATGTTAGGAATTACTATTGCATCACAATAGTATAACAAGGCTGTTATCACAGTACATATAAAAATTATAACTGATATTACTTTAAATTTTACACTTATTTTCATATTTTACATATCTCCTAAAAGTATTTTCTAAAATATTGTTTATATTGTAACAAATTAGTAATAATTAATTATATGTACTATTATTCATTTGAAGAATATTTATTATAGATTTTATTAATTCTTTATATTATGGTATAATACAAAAAAACATAATTAAAGTAAGGCATTTCAAAAACAAGTAATTAGTATGTTAAATTATTTTATTTCATAGTTTTTTCACTAAATTTCCTAATAATATTTCTATAAGGAAACTTAGTGTTATTATTTGATATAAAATACATATATAATTACTTTTATTTAAGATGCCTAATAGAATCTTAAGGAGGAAACCTTATGAGCGAAAAGAAAAAGGGAGACAGTAAAAAAAAGCGTTCCCGTAAAAAAACCCGTTCCAAAATATTTAAGGGTATATATATAATACTTATTGTCATAATTCTAGGTGCTATTGCTATAGGCGCTGGTATTGGATATGGGATGATAAAAACTGCTCCGGAAATAGATGTCCATAAATTTTTAGAAGTAGAAGAAACTTCTACAATATATGATAATAAGGGCACATTAATTGATGAATTTAACACCCCTGAAAAAAGGATTTCTGTATCTATAGATAAAGTACCTAAAATTTTAAAAAATGCTTTTATAAGTATTGAAGATGAGAGATTTTATTCCCATAAAGGTATAGATATTAGAAGACTTGGTGGTGCTTTTGTTGCAGATGTAAAAATTGCTCTAGGATTATCTGATGGAAATTTACAAGGGGCATCAACAATAACTCAACAATTAGTTAAATACAGGTATTTTTTAGAGGATTCTTTAACAAATAGAACTTCAATTAAAAGAAAAGTTCAAGAAATGTATTTAGCCCACAAGCTAGAAGAGAAGTTAACTAAAGATCAAATATTAGAGTCTTATATGAATACTATATTTTTAGGTGGCAGCGCCCATGGAATTGAAGCTGCTTCACAAATGTATTTTAATAAATCTGTTGATAAATTAACCATTAAACAGGCAGCTTTTATAGCTGGTGCTGCACAAAACCCTTCTGTTTCATTTGCTAATGCTTTTAAAAACTATAAAGAAAATATTCCTTTTGACTCTCCTAGAACAAAAACTGTTTTAGGAAAAATGCTTGAAACTGGTAACATAACTCAAGCGGAGTATGATGAGGCAATGGCTGAAGATTTAATGTTTAATTTCTCATTAAAATCCAGTAATAAAATGAATTATGAATACTTTTCAAGACCTGTAATTGAAGAAGTAGCTAAAGATTTAATGACTCTTTATGGATATAACAAAGAAAAAGCTTACGATGAATTAATGTATGGTGGCTATAGAGTTTATACTACAATGGATAAATCCTTACAAGATGAAGTTCAACAGGTTATTAATGATGAAAATGGAGAATTTATCTCTCCATACACAAATCCTAATCTTCAAGCTTCTGCTGTAATTATGGATTATAAAACTGGTGAGGTTAAATGTATAATTGGTGGACGTGGTGACCAGCCTGCAAACTCTTATAATAGAGCTGCATCAGATAATTTCTTAAGAGCACCAGGTTCTAGTTTAAAACCTCTTACAGTATATGCACCAGCGATAGATTCACGAAAATTAACTGCTGGTTCAGCTTTTGAAGATGCCCCTATTCCAACAGAAATAGGTGCAAAATATAATGATCCGCCATATGACCCTAAAAACAGTCCTGACATGTATAGAGGATATGTTACTATGAGAGATTCAATTAGAGTTTCTGCTAATACAGTAGCAGTTAGAATTACTGATGCTATTGGTTTAGATTTATCAGCAGAATATGGAGAGAAATTTGGCGTTCAACTTGATGCTGAAGATAAGAGCAGTATGGCTGCCTTAGCTTTAGGACAGTTAGATGCTGGTGCTTTAAGTGGAACTAATCCATTAACCATGTCAAGTGCTTATGGTGCTTTTGGGAACGGTGGAATAGTTACAAAACCAAGATTATATACAAAAGTTGTAGATAGAAATGGTAAAACTATTTTAGAAAGTAAGCTTCAAACTAATACAGTTCTATCTCCTGAATCTGCATATATAATGTTTGATATGCTTAAAGAACCTATAATAGGTACTGGTCCTAGTGCTAATTTTGGAAACATGCCAATAAGAGGTAAAACTGGTACAGCATCTAATTCTACAGATCTTTGGTTTACAGGGTTAACACCTTATTATTCTTGTGCAGTTTGGATGGGTAATGACGATTATACACCAGTTGAAGGAATGACTAGTGATAATCCCTCTGCTCTTTGGGGAAGGATTATGGCAATAGCTCATAGAGATTTACCATATAAGGACATTGAAAGACCAGCCAATGTAATTAATGTAGATATCTCTAGGGATTCTGGTACCCTTCCAACAGATTTAACTTATAGAGATCCTAGAGGTGATAGAGTTTACTCAGAACTATTTATTTCTGGCACTCAACCAACAACTTTAGATGATGTTCATGTTGAAGCTGATGTGGTTAAAGGTGCAGATGGAAAATACTATTTACCATCTGAAAACACTCCAAAAGATAGAATTGAAAGACAAGTATTTATAACAAGAGATTATGCTTCAGATTATCTTCAAGATTCTCAATGGGTGTTACCAACAGAAAAAGATCCAACTAAATATGATATCATTGACAGAATTAAGGATAAGGATAAAGATAAGGACAATGGCAAAAATAAAGATAAGGATAAAGACAAAGATAAAGAGGATGAAAAAGATAAAGATAAGGACAAAGATAAAGAGGATGAATCATCTGAAAATGATACAACTGATATCATTGATGATATATTATCTAATCTTCAAACCATGAACTTTCACCGCTCTTCAAATATAGGCAGTTTATCTACAAGTTTATCTTTTTCTAAATTTGTAGATACCATATGGGAGTATATAAAATTTTAAAACAAAAAAGTTGGCAAAATTAAAATGCCAACTTTTTTATTTTGTTTTGGGATTAAAGAGTAACGCCATTATATATCCAAAAACAATTGCTCCAGTAACTCCTCCTGCTGTTGCTTTTATTCCACCTGTAAAAATACCAACAAATCCTTCCTTTTGAACTTCTTCAATAACCCCTTTAGCCAGTGAATATCCAAAACCAGGCAGTGGTACTGTAGCACCAGCTTTTCCTATTTGAACAATTTTCTCATATATATTAAATGCTTGTAATATTACACCTCCTGTAACAAATATAACTAGTATCCTGCCAGGAGTTAACTTAGTTGTATCCATTAATATTTGGCCTATTACACATATAATTCCTCCTACTACAAAAGCAGCTATGTAATCACCCATATTTACTCTCCTCCAATCTCTACAGCTACTGCATGAGCCACTCCTGGTATGCTCTCACCTTGCAATGGTGAAGTAGCATTTAACAATGCACCTGTAGAAATTAATAACACTTTTTTAAATTTGCCTGACAACATATTTCTATATATGTACCCAGTCATAACTGTACCAGAAGAAGCGCATCCACTACCACCGGAATAAGTATTTTGTCTTTCAGAATCAAAAATTTCATCGCCACAATCAATATAATTAGAACTAATATCATAACCATATTCTAAAAGTAACTCTTCAGTGATTTTTTTTCCTACCTTGCCCAAATCACCTGTAGCTATTAAATCATAATAGTTTGGATTTCTGCCTGTATCTATAAAATGCTGTTTTAATGTATCTACTGCTGCTGGAGCCATTGCTGCTCCCATCTCATTAGGGTCTGTAATTCCATAATCTTTAACTTTTCCTGTGGTTATGTAAGTTATATACGGCTTAGTCTTATCATTATTTTTACTAATAATCATAGCTCCTGCTCCTGTAACAGTCCACTGGGAAGCTGGTACTCTTTGACTTCCCATTTCAAGAGGTAATCTAAACTGCCTTTCTGCTGAAGAAAAGTGAGAAGATGTTGATGCAATAGAATAATCTGCACACCCAGCTTCTATGGACATTGCTGCTACACTCATTGATAGTGTCATATTTGAACAAGCTCCATAAATACCGATAAAGGGTATATCTAAATCTCTAGCCATAAATCCAGATGAAAATAATTGATTTAATAAATCTCCACTGAATATATAGTTTATATCGCTCTCTTTTAATTTTGCTTTTTTTATGCAGGATGATACCGCTGTATAATGAATTTTACTTTCTGCTTTTTCAAAAGTATCACATCCAAACATATCATCTTCTAAAATTTGATCAAAATAATCCTTTAAAGGTCCATCTCCTTCTTTTGGACCAACTATATTATAAGCACTAATTATCCTTGGCTTACTGTCAAGTCTTACTGTTTGTGTTCCCATTCTAACAGCCATAAAATCACCACCTAAAAATGTAATATAATATTCCTAAAATAACGGAAGATCCTATACCATATACCAGTACTGGTCCGGCAATTGTGAACATTTTTGCAGCAACTCCAAATACAAAACCTTCTTTTTTAAATTCTATGGCTGGAGACACAATAGAATTTGCAAAGCCTGTAATTGGAACTACTGATCCAGCTCCTGCATAATCACCTATTTTGTCATATACTCCTATACCAGTTAAGAATGCTCCTATAAATATTAAAATAACAGATACATATCCAGGTATTTGCTCTGTAACAATTCCCCACCTGGTAAGCATATTTTGTATGAATTGACCTATAGTACATATAAGTCCCCCAGTCCAAAATGCTCGTATGCAATTTCTTAACAATTTAGGTTTTGGAGTAACTTTGTCATAAAGGTCGTAAAATTTACCGACTATTTTTGTTTCTTTTTCTTTCATCATTTCACAGTTGATAAATTATATAAGGTTATCTTCTAGCGTTATATAACATCTGAATATACTTTATTATTTATATACCTTATATACTCACAAATATATTCATTAAATTAATTTGTGATATATCAACATTCTCCTTTCTGAATATTTTTAATTATAATATCGCCTTAAATTATTAAAATATATTACAATAAATATTGTTTCCAGTTTATATTATTTTATGAAAAAAAGATAAGATGATATATACATCTTATCTTTAACCACTCAATTTCTCCCTCATTATTTTTAACACTTTTTTTTCTATTCTAGATACCTGAACTTGACTTATTCCCATCATTTTAGCCACTTGAATTTGAGTCTTATCTTTAAAATATCTAAGCATTATAATTTGACGAGATTTTACGTCTAATTTAGTTAGTGCTTCTTTTAATGCAATTCTATCTATAACCTCTGTATCTTCCTCATAGTCTTCGCTTAATTTATCTATCAAAAGTACAGGGGCGCCATCATCATGGTGTATAGTATCATATAAATATTGCATACTATTTGAGGACTCTAAAGCTGTAATGATATCTTCTTTATCTATATCAGAAAATTTAGATAATTCTTCAATGGTAGGTTCGCGGCCTAACTTTTTAGTCAGTGCGTCCCTATCATAATGCAGCTTTCTAGCAGTATTTTTTATACTTCTGCTTACCTTTATTATTCCATCATCTCTTAAAAATCTTTTTATTTCACCTACTATCATCGGTACTGCATAGGTTGAAAATTTTACATTAAAGCTTTCATCAAAATTATTTATGGCCTTTACTAAACCTATGCACCCTATTTGAAATATATCATCATATTCATATCCTCTATTTAAAAATTTTTTACTAAGAGATGATACCAAAGGCAAATTCATTTCTACCAAATTATCTAAAGCTGCTTTATCTCCTTCTTTTGCAAGCTTAATAAGCTGCATATTATCATCGTAATTATAACTATTAGCTTTCTGTGTTTTATCACTCATATTATTCACCTATCTTAGGGAGTTAAAGGTCTTTTTCATAATTACTTTAGTACCCTTATCCTTCTCTGATATAACCTCTAAACTATCCATGAAGGTCTCCATTACTGTAAATCCCATACCTGATCTTTCTAAATCTGGTCTTGAAGTATATAGTGGTTCTCTTGCCATTTCCAAATTTTCAATACCTTTGCCTTCATCACTAACCATAACAGTAAGTTCATTATCATCTATAGATGCCTCTAATGTAACTATTTTATCCTCTTCCTCTTCATAGCCATGAATAATTGCATTAGTAACTGCTTCTGATATAGCAGTCTTTATATCTGTTATTTCTTCAATAGTTGGGTCTAATTGTGCTGCAAAGGCCGATACAACTACTCTCGCAAAACTTTCGTTTTCAGATTTACTCAAAATTTCAATTTTCATTTTGTTATGATACATATTAATACCTCCACTAAATGCTTTTTATCCCTTGCTCCACATCATCATAAATATCTATAATTTTAAACAATCCTGATAACTCAAAAACTCTTTCCACTGATGGTTTTAAATTTGTAATGCAAAGTTTTCCACCTTTCATAGAAAGTTTTTTGTATCTTCCTATTACTGCACCTATACCTGAACTATCCATAAAAGAAACTCCAGAAAAATTCATTATAAGTTTGTTTATATTATCTCTATCTAGCATGTCGTCAATTTTATTTCTCACCTCCGAAGCATTATGATGATCCAATTCTCCCATAAGTTCTACAATCAACTTATCCTCTATATTGTCAAATTTTAAAATCATCTACATCCCTCCACATATTTAAATTGGCTCAATTTTAAACATTTGAAATTTAATTATCTAACCTCTCAATAAATGTTTTTTTAAATAATTTTCACCAAATTACCATTGTATGATTTTAATTATAATATTATTCTAAAACATTATAACATAAATATTCTATTAATTACATTATTTTCCTGAAAAAATTAACAAATATTCTATATTTATTTTAAATTGGTCATATAGAACCCCTTATCTACATATATAAAATGCACAATTCACAGTTAACAATTGTGAATCGTGCATTGTTAAAGTCTTATGGACTTTTAAAGTACATAGATTTTTTATTATATAGATTGATTTATAATCTCTATTTCTTCTGTTGTCAGTAAAAAATATTTGTAAAGCTCTCCTTCAGAATAAGTTCCTATCTCATTTATTGGTGGAATTAGTAACTTCATAAGATTATTAGGATAATATTCATATAAATCCTCTCCTAATTTTTTAGCAAAAGTTTTAAAATAAAATTCATAAATTTTACTATTTAATATGAACAATAAAAATTCATAGTTAAACTCGCTTTCTTCTTTCAACCTTAATGCGTATACGTCTGCGCTAAAATAACTGCCAAAATCTAAAGAAAACTTATTACTAGAAGCTTTAAAAGGAAATATTATTTTATAATTATCAAATATTTCTTTTTTTCTTCCCCATTGAAGCTGATACCATTTTCTCACACCCCGCAGGCACTCTCTTCTATTTTTGAGCTTTTCTTTATATGGTTCTATATGTTTTATACAATTTGGATATTTGCTTTCATCTTCAATTAAATCAGAATAAATTATAAAAGAATTTTGTCTATTAACTTGATTTTGTTTTATAAAACTTCCCTTTATCCATGGCTTTAAAAGATCTTTTTCTAAATTTTCATCTTCTATTACCTCACTATTCACAACAAAGGCTTTATCACATCCTGTAATAATTCCTTGATGGCTTGTACAAATATCCATCAACTTAATATTACATTTGCTTTCAATTTTCTTTATAATATTTTTAATCTCATAACTTCTAAGTATCCATCTTTCTCCTTGAAGAGTAGACTGCTTAATATAAAATCGATTATAGTCCTCTCCTTCATTTAGAAATAAGGAACTATAAAACTTATCATTTTTTCTGCCTTTATCAGAAAGAGGTTTTATAACTTCAACTTCTTCGAAACTTCCTTTATCTTTCTCCATAAATATTATAACTGGATCAATACCTATTCCTTTAAAAGGTCGTATTCCATAAAAATCTACAATTCTTTTTATACGAGTATTTTCATTCAATGTTTTTCTAAGTTCTTTACCACTGGAAGATTCTAAAAAATATCTAGAAGTTATAAATGAAATTTTTCCTTTATTATTTAAAGTATCTAACGCTTTCTTAAAAAAACAATAGGATAAATCACCTTTATCTTTATAAATTTCTTTGAACTTATCTTTTAATATCAATGAATAATTTTTATCTATAAATTTTGGTCCAACATAAGGGGGATTTCCTATGAATATATCAAATCTATTGTCCTCTTTCCATAAAAGAAAATCTTCATTAATTAAGTTTTCACTAATACTGGAGTTGCTGTTATAAAATAAATCAATTTGAAGAATTTTAATAGCTATATCGTCAATATCAAATCCATATATATTATTTTTTACAATATGGTCATTGATATCTTCTTCCTTGAGTTTTAATTTATTTTTTTTGTTTATTTCCTTTAAATTTTCTTTGTAAAGATTTACAAGATGCAAAAAACAAGGGATTAATAAATTTCCAGCACCACAAGAAGGGTCAATAATCTTTATAAAAGGATTTTTAATTACACTCTCACTAGTAATGGTATTTTCTACAATATATTTAGCTATAGGATAAGGTGTGTATACTATTCCTTTTTCTTTATTAATTTTTAATGAATCATAATAATATTCACCTATAGTTTTATTATCTTGTATTTTAAACTCTTTTTTAAATAATTCAATTGCAGTTAATTTAAACATTTCATCTATAGGATTTAATATTAAAATATATAACTCCCTAATTTTTTCCCTAAAAGCCTCCACCACACTCTTCCCCCTTTATAGTTAATCTTCATTTTAAATAAATTAATTTCATTGAAATTAACTTTGTCTATGATTATTAATTACTTAAAGTTGTGAATCAAATATAAAAATATATGGAACTTTAAAATAGTTTATTTATAGTATACCATATAAAGCCTTCGTCTTAAACCATATTTTTACTGTAATGGACAAAATTATAGCATTTTCTTTGAAATGTTTTTCTATTCTATGTATTCAGCAATCAAATAAGATTTTTGTCAAAATAAGCCAAAACACTCAAAGTGTTTTGGCTTATTTGTTTATATCTTACTATTTACAATTTTTAATATTTCCTCTTTTAGTCTACTACCTTCACTGCTTAAATTTTCAATATCTTTTTTTATAAGGTTTTTATATTCTTCGTCTTTTATTGAAGACATATTAATTTTTACATTTAATATAGCAGCTTCAATAGCACTTTCAGTCATAAGCGCTGCAACTCCTGCATCAGAAACTGCATTTTTATTTCCATATTGTGCAGCTATTAATATATATTTGTACAATTCAAAGGCTGTCTTAGCAGTTGATAATGGTACTTCTAATGATTTCTTATAACCTGATTGTATTTTTTCACTTCTAACTTTCTTTTCTTCTTCAGTGTCTTTAGGCATTTTAAAAGTTTCCATAAGTTCTAAAAATACTTTTGTATCTTCATTCATTAAGTCTAAGAACTTAAACTTTAACTCTTCACAAGTTTTTAAAGTTTCATCTATAGCTGACCTTTTATCCTCTTCAAGTTCATTATAAGACTTCTTTCCTACAGTTAAATTACACACCATAGAAGTTAATGCAGATGCTAATGAAGCTGAAACTGCTGATACACTTCCTCCTCCTGGTGCTGGAGATGATGATGCCAACTCCTCTACAAATTCTTTAACTGTTTTCTTTTCCAACATATATACCACGCTCCTACATTAATTATCTACCACAATATTACCATTTTTAATAACTTTACATACAGAGTTTATTCCAAAATGATATATTAAATAATTTAAATTCTTAGCATTGAAAATAACTATATCAGCTTTTTTTCCTACTTCAATACTTCCTATTTGTTTTTCACGATTCATAGAAGCTGCTGCATTTATAGTCATTGCATTAATAATTTCTTCTGGGAACATTCTCATTCCAAAAGCAGCAAAAGTCATTACTGTCTGCATAGATTCTGTTGGTGAAGTACCAGGATTACAGTCTGTAGCTAATGCTACACAAACTCCTTTATCTATCATCTCTCTAGCTCTTGCAAACCTTCCAAGCATTAAATAAAATGCTGTAGATGGAAGCAGTACTGCTACCACACCATTATCAGCTAATGCTTTTATTCCCTCATCACTTGCAGCAATAAGATGTTCTGCTGAAATTGCTTTTATTTCTCCTGCAAGCTCAGCACCTCCTACAGACTCTACTTCATCTGCATGTATTTTAGGAATCAATCCATATTCCTTACCTAAAGAAAGTATCTCTCTGCACTCATCTGTGGTAAATACACCCTCCTCACAGAAGCAATCTATAAATTCTGCTAGATTGTTTTCCTTAATATAGGGAATCATATCTTTAATTACTTTTATAAACTCAACTCTTTTTTCTTTGTATTCCTTAGGAATAGCATGAGCACCCATAAAAGTTGAAACTACATCTACAGGATGAATTTTATTAAGTTCCTTGTTTACCTCTAAAATTTTAACTTCTGACTCTAAATCTAATCCATATCCAGATTTACTTTCAACAGTGGTAGTTCCATAATTCATCATTATGTCTAATCTAGCTTTACTTTCATCTAGTAGCTGTTTAAAAGAAGCTTCTCTAGTATGTTCAACAGTGCTTAATATTCCGCCACCACTGTTTAATATTTCAATATATCCTACCTTATTTAATTTAAGCGGAAGTTCTTTTTCTCTTGATCCAGAATATACTAAATGAGTATGAGGATCTACAAGTCCTGGAGTTACAGTTTTGCCTCTGCCATCAATGACAGTGCAATCTTCTGATAAATATTTATTATATCCATCTCCAGTTCCAACTTCAGATATTATATCATCATTAATGATAATATAACCATTGTTTATAATTTTAGCGTCATTCATTTCATCTTTTGTTTTTCTATAACTACCTTCGCAGGTCACTAAGCAGTCAATGTTTTTTATTATAATTGACATGATATACCTCCGTTTTAAACTCTATTCACTTATCCTTTTCTCTAGTATTTGATCCATAGAGAAGTTTTCTATTTGTAAATAGTATTCTGCACTATTAATTAATGCAGCCATAGGTAAAAGACCAATAACTTCACTGCCTATTACAGGTACTCCATAACGTTTAGCTTCCATTTTAACCATTTCAAAAGCTCTATAAACTGCTGTCTTTTCATAGTTTACTAAGTTCATTGAAACTTGAGCTATATTTCTTTCTTCAAGCATAACGCCCATAGCTTTAACGAATCTTAATCCTCCACCTAAATGTCTTACAGTTTTTGCAATTTTATTTGCAATTTCTAAATTGTCTGTACCTAAATTTACATTAAATGCTACTAACGGTTGTCTTGCCGCTATTGCAACACATCCACCTTTTACATTTACTTCACTTGGACCATAATCTGGATGCCATTTTTCTTCTTTAATCTTTTCAAAAAATCCTTCATATTGTCCTTTTCTAACAGTTGCTAAATTTTCTCTATGTGGAGCAGATGCTGCTTTTTCATATAAATAAACAGGTATTTGGAACCTTTCCCCTATAACTTTACCTACTCTATTAGCTATTTCAACACATTCATCCATTGAAACATCACTAATAGGTACAAAAGGCACCACATCTAAAGCCCCCATTCTAGGATGTCCTCCTTGATGAGTACTCATATCTATAAGTTCATAAACTTTTTCTGCCATATTAATAATAGTATTTTCTAGGGCTACTGGCTCACCTACTAGTGTAACAACAGTTCTATTATGATCTGCATCACTAGAGTAGTCTAACAATTTTACTCCTTCTACTCCTCTTACAGTATCAATAATTTTTTCTACTTTCTCTTTATCTCTTCCTTCACTAAAGTTAGGTATACACTCAATGATTCTTGCCATAAAAATCTCCCCCTTATGCAATTATGAATTTTAATAATTTAATTTTACTACTTTTTCAACTCTGTCTACTATAGTATTATCAACAATGATGTCTAGAACTTTATCTAGTTCTTTATACATAACAACATCTTTATCAATAAAGCTTGTAACTTCTCTAATTGCATCATAACATTCTTTAGTACCTTTTCCTAAAGTAAATCCTTCTCTAAAATCTATTGCTTGACAAGCAGCTAAAAGTTCTGTTGCTAAAACTCTTTGAGTATTCTTTATTATATCTCTTGCTTTTCTTGCAGCAATAGTTCCCATACTTACATGGTCTTCTTGATTTGCTGAAGAAGGTATAGAATCTACACTAGCTGGATGAGCTAATATTTTATTTTCTGAAACTAGAGCTGCTGCTGCATATTGTGTAATCATAAATCCTGAATTTAATCCACCATGTTTTACTAAAAATGCTGGTAGGTCATTCAATTGATAGTTTATCAATCTTTCAAGTCTTCTTTCTGATATGTTCGCCATTTCAGCCACAGCAATTCCTAAAAAGTCAGAACTTAATGCAATAGGTTGTCCGTGGAAGTTTCCACCTGATATTACATCTCCTTCTTCAGTTACAATTGGATTATCTGTAACAGAATTAATTTCTGTCTCTATTACACTTTGTACATATCTAACAGCATCTTTACTTGCCCCATGTACTTGAGGAACACATCTTAAAGTATAAGCATCTTGTACTCTTATTTCTCCTTGTCTTGTTATTAATGTACTGCCCTCAACTAGTTTTAATATGTTCTCTGCAGTAGCTATTTGTCCTTTATGACTTCTTATTGAATGTGTTCTATTATCATAGGCATCTTTAATACCTCTAAGTGCTTCTAAAGTCATAGCTGCTGCTATATCACTTAATTTTATTAAATTTATTGCATCATAAATTCCAATGGAAGCTACAGATGTCATAACTTGAGTTCCATTTATAAGTGCTAAACCTTCTTTTGCTGTAAGGTGAATAACATCAATATTAGCTCTTTTCATTGCCTCTTTACCTGGCAATATTTCTCCTTCATACTCAGCTTCTCCCTCACCAAGCATAGGAAGTACCATATGAGATAATGGGGCTAAGTCACCTGATGCTCCTAAAGATCCTTTTTCTGGAATAGAAGGATGTACTTTTTTATTTAACATATCTATTAATGTTTGTAATGTAGATAATCTAATTCCTGAATATCCCTTTGAAAGTGCATTAGCTCTTAAAAGCATAATTCCTCTAACATATTCAGTATCAAGCTTATTTCCAAAACCACAAGCATGTGAAATTATTAAATTTCTTTGCAGTTCTTTGCAGTCTTCACCGGAAATTGTAACATCAGAAAATTTTCCAAAACCTGTAGTAATTCCGTATATAACCTTATCATCTTCTACAATTTTGTCAACTATACTTCTAGATTTGTTAACTCTTGCCTTTGCTTCTTCACTAAGTTCTACAAAATAATTATTTCTAGTTACATCTACTATTTGTTTAAGTGTTAAATTGTTACCATCTATTACGACTTTATTCATATGTTTGCCCCTTTCTAAATAAAAAGTATTGTTATTTATATAATTCTTTATAATATTCATTTACCCTTTAAATAAATGGAATAAAATATTCTGAATATTTTTAATATATTATAACTTTACTAAGATAAAGTAAAAATTATAATGGATAAAACTTTAGATTTACTACTAGAATAGATA
>NZ_JACSQB010000062.1 GCF_014836835.1 Clostridium faecium
ATATTAAGTCTTTATTTAAAGGTAAATGTGATTTTTCTTTTATCCATATTAAAATATCTTGGGTTTTAATAATTTTATTTTTCTCTCTATTAATAAATTTTTCAAAGATACAACTTTGCCAAATTCTCCTATCACATTCAAAGGATAATTCTCCTACAACTTTTATATTTAAAAAAATAGGCATTGATTTTAAATTTACATTAAGCTTTTTAAGTATTTCTAACAATAATTCATTATTATAAATGTTTTTAGCATAAATTTTTAATTTTTTTGAATAATTTTCTCTTTGGAAATTATTTTTTATTCTATTTATCCTAAATAACTTTTCATAATTACTTTTTTCTAATATTTTCAAATTATTATATATTATTTTCTCCTTTTCTTGTTCAAGTTTTCTATTGTAAACCCAGCTTTTGCATTCTAAATCATAAATTATAATTTTCTCTAATTCTTCTTTATCATAAGCGTAAAAATTAATCTTGCTCATATTTATTTCTAATGTTGAAATCCCTTTTCGTTCTATTTTTCTTTTTTTATATTCATTTATAAAATGAGTGACTGCTATTTCTATGATTAATGGATAATTGTTTTTATATAAAACCACATCTGGCACAATATCGTTAAATCTTTTTTCTAGTTTAACTTCATCAAATTCAACCACTTGTTCTTCCACTATTTTTTCATACATCTTGTTAATGGAAATTTTATCTAATGAATTAAAATCAGAAAGTTTAGTATAATCTTCTCTATATTCCAATATAATGCTGGGAATTTTAACTTTTTTATACTTGCTTAAAACATCTTTTGCAAATAAATGAAGTACAGTTTCAATATTTATTTTACATTCTTTATTATAATGAGCAAAATGATGAATATTTATTTCCCCCAATTTTGCTACTACCCTTTCATTACAATTAGGACATATACAATTGCATTTTAATCCTCTTTCATCTTCACTTAATTCAGATATATGTACTACTCTTTTCCCCCTAATGGCAAAAGGTAATTTTATATTCAATTTATAGTCACCTCGAAAATTAGATTTATCTAGTTATATATCCATATAAATTTAATTTATTCATAAAGTTAAAAATCCTTTTAATATGTCATAAAGTTAAAATTTGTGATAATTTCAATGATTTGTCCATTAAAATATTGCATATTATTTTCTAAAATAACTTTAATTTTTTTTATTATGCTACTACTTTGCTATTCATTTCTATAAACTCATCTAGTAAACTTTTATAAAATTTACTTTCTAATATTAATTCAACACCATCACTACAAAGCTTAGATATATTTGATTGTGTTACATTTCCTATTAATCCACATATTTCTTTAGCTTTCTTTCCTGCAAATTGTATTAAAAATACCACATAAAGCGCCTTTGCTTTTCTACTCTCCCTTCTATATTTTAAATTAAGTTCTATTTCTTCTATTTTTGTTTTCTTACATATAAATTCTCGTATTTGTTTATCTGTTAAATTTCTAAATAAAATCACTTTTTCACTTCTATATTCAGATTTTTCAGTCTCAAACTCTATTTCTTTAATTCTGTCATCTGTTGTTTTAAACATAGTTTTATAATAATTTTCTCTTGCTTTTGCTTTTGTTTTTCCAAACAATCTCATAATAAAATCCTCATCACATATTTTAAAATTATCCTTTTTAAGACCTAAATACAAAGATAAGCTTGAAAATTCATATACTTCTGGGTTATCTCTATATCCTATAATATCTACCGCATTTCGATGTATGTATTTTGAAACTTCTATTAAATATGCATCATTTTCTATTGGTTTGCTTTTGTACCTATCCCTAAATACAGGCCCCTCATGTTTATTAGTCTTCCTAAGATATCCACCATATCGCAAATTAAACTTTTTCATAACTTTCCCCAAATCTCCACCATTAATATCAATTATAAAATGTGTATGATTATCCATTAAACAATAAGCGTATACTCTAAAATTTTCTTCTACTTGCAGCTTCCTTAGAATTCTTAACATTACCCTTTTGTCCTCATCATCATAAAATAAAAGTTTATTTGGAAAGCTTCTTGTCATAATATGATATATTCCTGTATCACATAATTCTCTTGCTTTTCTTGCCATATAAAGATTCCTCCAATAATTATAGTTTCTTTTAATTATTGACAAATTTATCGAATAATAAGCCAAATTAAAGAGCTGGTTCATTAGCTTTTAGCAAATTAAAGGGACGGTTCATTAGTTTTTAGCAAACAATAATCTAAATTAAGGGGACGGTTGATTAATTTTATTAGAATATGTACAATACAATCTAATAAAATTAATGAACCGTCCCCTATATATAAAAATTTAATGAACCGTCCCTTTAACACGCAAATAATTAATGTGTTCCTAGAATTCCTTTAGTTCTAAACTTTTTTCTATGGTATTAAATATTAATACTCCTACAAAACAAAATCCAATCATAGAACATATTAGTAGTAAAAATTCTTTAGATAGTGACATTATTGAATTTTGCTCTAAAAGTATTGCTCTTGTGCTATATCATACATATAGGTTAATGGTATCATTGAAGATATAAATAATGCCCATTTTGGAAGCACTTTTGCTTATTAGTAACCCTATTCTACTCACATGTGCACTCCAATTTGATTCTAAAACCCCCTGTGTCATTTCTTCTTTTAATGCAAAACCCCTACTCCATGATACAGTCCAAACGTAAGTAGATACCATAAATCCTAAAATTACAAATCCCATATAATCAGAATTTCCTGCATATTTTTCAAAGCCAGGAAACTTCCCATTTAAATTTAATTCTAATTTTATAGACTTAGCATCCTTTAGCCTACTCTTTAAATTCCCTGGAGTATCTAAAGCAATAATTTTTCCCCCATCCATTATTACAATTCTATCACTTAAAAAATCGGCTTCCTCCATATAGTGAGTAGTTAAAAGTACAGTTCTCCCTTCATTTTTTATATCTAAAATAATTTCTCTTAAATTTAATGCTGATTGTGGGTCTAATCCTAAAGTAGGTTCATCTAATAAAACTATAGGCGCATTAGGCATTAACGCTTTTTCAAGAGCAACCTTTTGCTTCATTCCTGTAGAATACTTTTCTAATAGCTCATCGGCTTTATTAACTAATCCTAACTTTTCTAATATTTCATCTGCCCTTTTTAATTCTTCTTTTTTATTTAATCCATAAAGAGCTCCAAAGTATTCTAAATTTTCCCTAACAGTAAGTTTCCAATATATGCTTCTATCTCCCGCCAATACCGTTCCCAAATTTCTTAGTGCTTCAATAGAGTTTTTATACACATCTAAATCTTTAATTTTTATTTGTCCACTAGTAGGCCTTAATAACCCAAAAATTTCACCCTTATTAATTTCAAAACTAATTCCATCAACAGCCTTAAACTCCTTTTTTCAACAACCCTAAAAAATATTTTTTAACATTATCAACTTTCACAATTGCTTCCATGGAATATAGTCCTCTCATTTCCTTTATATGTATATTAAATTATTTCAATAATAACATAACATTGTTATATTAAAAATATTTTAAAAAAGTTTAGTAAAAAATATAAAAATTTTTTCACTAAACTTTATAAAGAAAACTAATAACTATTTTTAATTTTTTCCAATTCAAATAGACACTGAATTATATAAAGAGCACCATTGAACCCTACAAAAGGAGTATATGGATAAATGCTGTGCTTTAAAAGATTAGGATTTGATATCTGAAATTGAAGTTTACTTTTATGGTCTAATTTTAAGGTGGCTCCATCAGCTAAAAGTAAATAAATTGGAGATTTATTTAAATAAATTTCTATTTCTTCTTCGCTTAAATTGAATTCAATTATATCTTTCCATCTTTCAGATATAGAATTTTTTATATTTTTACATAGACTATGTTTTACTATAAGTCTTTTAACCTTTAATCCTAGTTCTTCCATGAAAGCTGCCAATCCTATAATCACATCATAATCTCCTACTAAAACTACAGATTTATTTTCAATTTCTCTAATCATAAATTTATAACTAATTAAATGTTTTCTTATCTGTGATATTTTCTTATTTAAATATTTTTCATTTGCCTTTAGCCCTAAGACTTTCTCTAATCCTTTTATCCACTGAATGGTTCCTTCTAATCCATAAGGTCTTCCATAATAATAATCCATATTATATTCTTTTTCTAATAGCTTTGCTGCTTTTATCCCCTCTCCCCTAAGTACTAAATTTAACTGACTTTCTGAGGAGTTTTCTATTTGCTCAATGGAGGTATAAGCAGTAAAAATTGTTTTTACTTCAGCATTAAAGCTTTCTTTCATTATAGACTTAATTTCTTCAGCGTCAGATAAGAAATTAAACATGTCCACATTATTTCCTATAATATTATAAGTATTTATTTTTTTATTTTCTGTCTTTTTTACTATTTCTTTACACAGCATATGAAGTGTTTTTTCTATTCCTAAAGTATGATCACCATTGTATCCCCCTGTAGTTATAGGAATTAATTTAGCTTGTATTTTAGGTTGCATTTCATAGCATATGCTTTCTATATCTGTCCCTATAATTGCTGATATAGATGATGCCATTATAAATATAATCTTAGGCTTATGATTTTCATCCACTTCTATTATCGCTTTTTCTAATCTTTCATAAGTTCCAAAGGAAATATCTGTCTCATTTATATGAGTAGTATATATATTTGCTCTATGTTCTCCATTAAGCTGCATCATTCCCTCTATTGCAAAGTGAGTTGTACCTGCTGGTCCAAATTCAATAACATAGGCATCTTTTATTGAACTTAAAGTCCATATTGTTCCCATTCTATCAGAAGGTACTGGAAAGAACTTATAAAATTCCATGGTTCATACCTCCTTTTGAAGCCATAGCCATAATTTTATTTTTCATTTCCTCTTGTTGCTTATAACACAACAAGATTTTATTTATGGTATCTATAGGTATTTCATATCCTAGTTTCTTAGTCACTTCATCTAAGGTAACTTGTACAATATTTCTTTTAGCCAAGTTCATAGGATTTTCGTGTCCTAAATAAAAATTAGGTTTTAACTCATCATATACATATTGCATAGGTGCAATATTAGCTATTTTGCTTATATATGGATTAAATTTATATTTTTTAATTTCATCTATATAAATTTCATCATTTTCATATAATTCTCTAATTTGAATAAGCACTGGTTTTAACCCTAATTCACATAAAAAGCTTGAAACTTCAAGGGCCATCATAGGGGTATTTCCATATATAAAAGTCTTCCCTTTTAAAATTTCTCTTGCTTTTTCTATAAGAGAAATTAATTCTTTTTCCTTATCTATAAGTTTATCTAGTAAATTTATAGATAAAATTTCTTCAATCTTTTCATAACTATTTTTAATTCTTTCTAAGGATAAATGCTTGTCAAAATACACATAAGGTATTCCAAATTTACTTTCCATTTTTTTAGCCATAGGTAAGGCTACAAAATCTGTTACTATATTCAGTTTTGCTTTAGGTGCAGTCTTTAACTGTTCAATGGTACATTTTGATGGAATAACAGAATTTATATTAATTCCCTCTGATATTAATAATTTCATAAGCTCTGTATTTTCAATTCCATGTTGCCTATGACCTAAAATATTTACACTATTTTCCTCTACTTTACATTTTTCCATTAACACTGTAAGCTCTTCTAGTGCTCTTTCCATACCAGGTATATGGCTGTTACACTTAAAGTGCTCCGTTGGAACAACTAAAATTTTTGCATTAATTTCATTTTCTATAGACCTTGCTAATGCCTTAAAGTCCTCTCCTATAAGTTCTAAAACACAAGTACTTACAATCATTATAGCTTTAGGCTTAAATTTTTTATCTATTTCAGTGATCACATCTTTTATTTTTCTTTCACAGCCAAAAGTAATATCATGCTTATTAGTAACTACAGAATAAAAATTATCCTTTCCATTTTGTCTTTGATAGGCAAAATCCTTAACATAATAAGTACACTCTTGTGTTCCTGCTACTAAAACCACTAAATCTTCTATAAATGAAGCTATCATTGCCACTCCAAATAATGGACAGTGAGTTCCTGGAAATATGGCATAAGACAAGGATTTTATATCTTCATTTCCATTTACACCATTTAATTTTACTAATTTATCTAAATTAAAGTTACTCATGGTTACACCTCTTTTCACAATCCTTACATACCCCAATAGGATGTATTATAAACTCCCCATTTAATATATCTTTTCTTATACAAGTTTCTACATTATAAACATCTCTTATTAATTTCTCTGTTAAAACTCTCTGAGGATTACCTTCTGCAACTAAATTTCCATCCTTAATAACCACGATCTTATTACTATATTTAGCTGCTTGATTTAAATCATGTAATACCATTATCACCGTAAGATTTAAACTTTTATTAAGGCTCTTAACAAGCTCCATCACTTCTAATTGATGACATATATCAAGATATGTAGTAGGCTCATCTAATAATAAAACTTTAGGTTTTTGTGCTAATGCCATAGCAATCCATACTCTTTGCCTTTCTCCTCCTGAAAGTTCTATTACTTTTTTATTTTCATAACCTTGAAGAGAAGTGTTTTTAATTGCCCAATCTATTATTTTTTCATCCTCAGCATTTTTTCTTTGAAGCCACTTTTTATGGGGCATTCTTCCATAATAAACTAAATCTTTTACTACTAAATCTTCAGGACTTTTATTATGTTGAGATAATGTAGACATTTTTTGAGCTACTTTTTTTACATTCATCAATTCCATATTTTCTTTTTCAAGATAAACCACTCCACTTTTCTTTTTAAGAAATCTTGATATGGCTTTAAGCAAAGTAGATTTTCCTGAACCATTAGGTCCAATTATTGATACCATTTGTCCCTCTTCTACACTAAATGAAAAATCTTCTATAATAACTTTCTTTTCATAGGCTATACATAAGTTTTTAGTTTTTATCATTAAGCCTGTCCCCTCCTTAATAGGTATAAGAAAAATGGACCTCCTATAACTGCCATGATTACTCCTACTGGAAGTTCTATAGGATTGACTATTGTTCTTGCAAAAGTATCTCCTAAAAGTAATAAACTGCTTCCTAAAGTTACACTTAATGGCAATAAATATTTGTAATCTGAACCAATTAAAAGTCTAGCTATATGAGGCACTATAAGCCCTACAAAACCTATAATTCCGCTAATAGCTGTTGATATTCCAGCTAAAAACACAGCTACTAATGAAATAAGAATTCTATATTTATTTATATCTACTCCTAAATTTGTAGACATTTCATCTCCTAATTGAAGAATATTGGCTTTTCTTATACAAAGCATTGCAAAAAATAATCCTATAGCACTATATATAGCTAACACTCTTACATCTCCCCATGTTTTACCACTTATACTTCCATTTACCCATAACAATACTCCTTGAATCTTATCACTATTCAAAGTTGACAATAAAGATGTTCCTCCACCTAATATGGCATTAACTGCTACCCCTGCTAATATAATTCTAACAGGCTTAATTCCGTCCTTCCAAGCTAATCCATATACTAGTCCACAAGCTACTGCACCTCCTAGAAATGATGCAAAAGGTACTAAATAACTGTATTGTGGGAAAAGCAACATAATTATTATTGCCATTAAGCTTGCACCAGAAGAAACCCCAGTTAAACCAGGGTCTGCTAATGGATTTTGCATTACAGCTTGTAGGAGTGCACCTGCTATGGATAAGTTTGCTCCTATTATAGCTGCAATTAAAATTCTAGGTAACCTTATATTCATGAGTACATTTTTACTTGAAGTCATTTCACTATTAAATAAAATTCTAAAGATATCTGAAAACTTATATTCAACGCTTCCCATTCTAATTGAAAGTATACCTATAAATATTAAAAATAAAAATGAAATTGCTATGGCAAGATGTTTTTTCTCTTTAAAAAACTCTACCTTCATAAAACGCTCCTACTTATACAATATTTCTGACATCTTCTCTAAGGCTTCAACAGCTCTTATATTAGCTGATACTCCAAAATACTCAGGATCTAAATCATAAACTTTATTGTTCTTCACTGCATCTAAATTAACCCATAATCCTTTTGAGAATTCCTCTTCAAAAGCTTTTTTACTAGCTTCTGGGTCCATATGTGTTAATCTTAAAATTATATCTGGATTTAAGTCTGCTACTGTTTCTAAACTAAATGGCACATAAGGAGCAGGATTATCTTTAGATAATTCATCAGTAACATTTTTTCCACCTAGTTTTTCTACCAAATTTCCTACATAAGAATGATTTGTTGCAAGCATAAAACTTTCTGTAGTTCCAAATATAACTAACACTTTAGGTGATTCCTTACCTTTAACTGAATCTAGAATTCTCCCTTCTTCTTTATTCATTTTTGAAACTAACTCTTTAGTCTTTTCTTCTACTCCAAAATATTCTCCTAAATATTCTATATTCTTAATAACATCTTCATAAGAGTTGTTATCTAAAAATAATGTATTTATGTTCTTTTCTTTAAATAACTCTTCTATATTTCCTTTTAGATTTCCATCAGATATATAAAGATCAGGATTTAACGATACCACCTTTTCTAAATCTGGTTTCATAGGTGAACCTATTTCAGGTAAATCTTTAAATCTTTCAGGTAACTTTTTCTTAGTTGAAAGCACACCTATTGCATCTACATCAATTAAATCTAATAATTCTGCAGACATAGCAGTACCTGCAATTACTTTCTTATCTGTAATTTCCTTTTTTTCTTCTACTGCTGCATCATTATTATTTTCCTCTTTTGGTGAAGCCTTGCTTCCACAACCTACCAGTAATGTTGTTGCACATAATGATAATGCTATTAGTCTTTTTATTTTTTTCATATTTTACGCCTCCATTATTTTTTTAGCTAAATCCACATATATTTTACTCATATCAGAATCAGGGAAAGCCTCTACTACAGTTTTTCCTGTGTTTTCTGATTCTTGTACAAGAGAATTTCTCGGTACATAATGAAAAACACTAGTATCAATTTCTTCACATAACTTGTCCACTAACTCTTTTTCTTTTTCTACATTTTTAGCATTTAATATTAAACCTCTAAGCTTTGCATATCCTCTAGATTTAAATTGATTAACAGCACGGGATATATTAGAAGCCGCATACATAGACATCATTTCTCCTGAAGTAACAATATACACTTCTTTGGCATATTGGTTTCTAATAGGCATGGCAAATCCGCCACAAACTACATCTCCCAACACATCATAAATAACAATATCTGGCTTATAAGTTTCGAAAGCTTCCAGTTCCTCAAGTTTCTCAAAAGCAGTTATAATTCCTCTCCCTGCACATCCTATACCTGGTGTAGGACCTCCAGCCTCTACACATAAAACTCCATTGTATCCTTCAAAAACTATATCTTGAAGTTCAATATCTTCACCATTATCTTTTAAAACATTTAATACAGTTGGTATAAATTTACCTTCCATAAGATTTTTAGTTGAATCTGCTTTAGGATCACATCCTATTTGCATTACTTTATATCCAAGCTTTGATAATGCTGCAGATAAATTAGATACAGTGGTAGATTTCCCTATTCCTCCTTTACCATATACAGCAATTTTTTTCATTAGTATTCCCCCTTGTTGTATTTATCTAAAGCAGTTTTTATGAAATCTCTTGCTGCTTTAAAATCTTCTTCATTAGGATGTTTTAAAGCTTCTTCGTGCCTTTTTAATCTTTCTTCTGTCATCATATGTGGTCCTTTTGTCCCCATCTTCTTAAACATCTCTGTTATTTTAGGATCAATTTTCCCTTGGCAAAGAAAATTACCTAAAACAATATTATTTTTTTCTAAAATTTCATTAACATTATTTTTAGTTATACTTCCATGTTCAGAATTAGGATTAGCTCCTAATGTTCCAAAAGTAACTATAATTTTACCTCGCAAATTATTCATAAATTCCAGCATCTCTTTATTTGGCTTAGCTCTATCTACCCAATAACCTAAAACTAAAAATTCTTCTTCTATTTCATTATCTAGTTCTTTCAAGTCATATATCCTTGTACCTTTTGGCATTTCATCAAAAATCTCATAAGCTACCTTTTTTGTATTTCCTGTTAATGATGAAAATATCACAGCAGTTTTCATTTGAAACATCTCCTTAAATGATAATTTATATCAATTAAATTCATATTTAGATATTACCCCATATATTTTAAAATTTTTACTAATATATTTTTATTTTTTACATTTTATTTTGGAATTTTAAATTTTTCTGTTATAATAAATATATTGTTTTATTAATTGATAATAATTTTCACTATCAAAGGAGTATTTTTTATGATTACTAATATATATTTTCCTAAACAAAATATTGATGAATTTTATAAAGATTATGAATGTGAAATTATCTTAATAGATAATGTATTAAATGGAGAGGTGAACAAAGCCTTAAAAACATATGAAAGTTTTGTTTATAATAAATGTTTCTATGATTTATCAGGAAAATGTGAGCTTCGATCTATTAAAAATCACATAATTTCTCTTTCTGTACTTATTTGTCATAATGTAATAAAAAAAGGTATTTCTCCATATAGTGCAAAAGCTAAAAATCAAGCCTTTATTAAACTTATTGAAAATAGTAAATCTACTAAGGAAATTTTTGAATTGGGAAGGTCTATGATTAAAGGTTATAGTATGCAAATTAATACTAATTTAACTGAGGTAAATAATATTTATATTATAAAGGCACTTAATTATATTCATAATAATCTTGGTGAGCCTTTAACTTTAGAAAAAGTGGCAGATCATGTACACTTAAGTAAATGTTACTTTTGTACACAATTTAAAAAAGAAACACAAATGTGTTTCACAAATTACATAACTCATGCCCGCATAGAAAAAAGTAAATTTTTACTTTCTCACTCAGATAAATCTATTTTAGATATTGCCATATTACTAGGTTTTAACACTCAAAATTATTTTACTACTAAATTTAAAGAATGCACTGGACTTACTCCTAAAGAATTTAGAACTAAAAAGATCAAATATCTTTAAAACATACTATGGCTTAACATATTTTTAATGGACACTTTTCAAAAGATCAAATTTAATTCATTATATTTAAAAAGTGTCCAAAAATTTTTTCTAGTATTCACTTATTATTTATTTATTTGTAATAAAGTCTTTATACTGTTTTTCATAATCTCTATTTATATTGCTATTATATTTATTTATATATACCTTACAAAATTCTTCACTAGTGATATTAAATCTATTGAGTACATCCACGTAATACATTAAAATATCACCCATTTCTTCAATAAATCTTTCTCTAACTTCATTATTATCCATAATTTCATCTTCACCTTTTTTCTTTATTATGGATATAACTTCTCCTATTTCTTCTATCATATATAATATAAAATTCTTGCCATATTTAGGCTCCATGGGAGACCAATTATTTTTATTTTTATGCCATAAAACTTTTGAAAACTTAAGCATATCAGATATCGCTAAATCATCTATCTCTTCTTTCATTTTAAATCTCCTTTACAATATTTTATCTACAAAAATCATCTATATTTTTATATATAAGTTATTTTCACATACTTACCTAATTTCTTTAAATATTTTTCTAATTCTTTTACTACTTTTATTTTTAAATTAAAATCCGAAGGAAATAGCGGATTTTGGTGAGCAGGATTTATAGCTTGACCTACCCAAATATGAATATGAGTTCCTTCTTCTATAAGCATTTTAGAAAGTTTTGATGCTCCATCTACCCCATCTATAGATGAAGTTATTAATTTATTTTTCTTTTCATCTATATATTCTTTTATTATTTCAGCAGTTTTATTTAAAGTGAGTAATCCTTCTGTAACTAAGTCTATTCCATTCATGTATGCCATAGGTGGTACTTCTTTATTAAAACTTTCCAAATCTATATCTATTTTTTTATTTAATTCTCTTGCTACTATATTAGCAGTGGTACCTCCACAAATAACTTTTTTCCCTTTACTCTCTAAAAGCTTCTCAACCATATATTTATCATCTTCTATATCCTTAGGCGGACCTGTAAATATATCTATATATTCTTTTGGTTTTAATTTTATAGTTACTACAGTTGTATCATCCCCTGGTTTATTATCATAGAGATTGTTACAAACTTCTATAAGATGCCTTGCAACATTATCAACATATTTTTCTTTTACCACTATACTTTCTAGAAAAGTATTTATATCTTCCCACTGCCATCCTAAGTTTAATAGTTGTCCTACTCCAGCATGAATAGCCCCATCGCTTACTAATGTTAATACGTCATGTTCTCCCATATAAAATCTACTTTCGTATATTCTCTTTCCATTAATTTTTTTTTCTTCTTTATAAATTTCACAAGCTCTGCCATAACGAAAGAAAAATACTGGTGGGTTGTCATATTCAACCATATAAATTTCACCATCATCAGTAATTTGTATTATTGTAAAAGTTGAATAAGCTAGTTTCCTAATTTGACATTCTGGAAGAGTATTTGTAATAGTTTCAATAGTATCTTCGATGCTTCCTCCCTCTCTAAGCATTGTTACCGCAATTTTAGAGGTTAAAGTTGCTAATATGTTGGCTTTTACTCCACTGCCTAATCCATCTGCCATAACAACAATCATTCCATTTTTTGTTTTGGCTACTTCTACATTATCTCCACAAAGTTCTTCTCCATATTTATTCATGCTAAAATGAGCTACATCAATAAAATATTTCATCATACTTCTTTTTCCTCTTTCAATACCTTTTTAAGTTTCATCAATGCAACTTTTGTTTCTGCAGTAGTTTCACCTAAAAGACTTGCTATTTCCTGTGCCACTCTCATTTGCTTATCAATTATAGTTTGAGTAACATCTAAGGTATTTTCTTTTATTTTATTGAGCTCAAGTTTTCTATTTTCTTCTTCTGTAATATCTGTAAAAATAACCAAAAGGGCAGATTGCTTTTCCATATATATGATGCTTCTATAAGCATGATAATTATATTCTAAATAATTTACCTTTTGTTTAGGTATGCTTTTTTTATCTTCAATTACTCTTTTAAAAGTAGTATCATCCATAATAGTTGAAATAGGTTCTCCCTTTAACTCCTCTTTTTCTACTCCAAAAATCTTTTTTGCTATGGGATTTATTTCAACAATATTTAAAAATTTATCTAATAACAAAATTGCATTAGGTGAGTTTTGAAAAATTTCATTACTCATTCTTTCAGCAATAGACCTCATATAAGGAAGACACATATCTATTTGAGACATATTTTGCGATACTGCTATAGCTTTTTTATAACAGCTATCATAACCGCAAGCTCCACAATTTAATTCATCTTCTTTTTCATATTTGCCCATTTTACTTAAAATCTCTTTTATTTCCTCTTCTGTAGGCATATAACTTTTTATACTTCTATCCTTAAAAGTACGACTTAAATCTATATAAGGTTTTACATAATCAATTTCTTCTTTAGTTTCCTTTGCTCTTCTCATTATATATTTGTGCAGATTTTGTATCCTTTTAAAAGGAGTTCCACCCTGTGCCGTTCCCCCTGGACCCCCTAGACAGCTTTCATTACAAATACTCAGCTCAACGCAAACATTTTCTAAATCTTTATTTTTTAGAGCTTCCAATAATGACTTACAATTTTCTATGCCATCCACTTTTATTAAATCTATATTTTTTGATAAAGCTGTAGACCTTATAGCATTTAATATTCCTCCTGCTAAAGGATAAGAACTTCCTCTTTTGGATCCATAATTGTCTACAGTACTTTCTTCTAAATTGTTAATATCAATATTTTCTTCACTTATCCATTGAATCAGTTCATCAAAGGTTAATACTGCATCAACAATTCCTTTATTTTCATCTAATAGTGCTTCATATTTTTTAGATATACAAGGTCCTATAAATACTACAAAACTATTAGGATAATTTGACTTTATAATTTTTCCATGGGCAATCATAGGAGATACAACAGGAAGTATATTAGATATCAATTCAGGATAATATTGTTCTATCAGCATGATTACTGAAGGACAGCAGCTTGTTAAAAATTCACTTTTGTCACTTTCTCTGATGATTTTTTCATAGCTTTGAGAAACAAGCTCTGCACCTATTGAAACTTCCTCTACAATTTGAAATCCTATTTTTTTTAATGCAGTAACAATCTTTGATGAGTTTTCAAAAAATCCACGAAAAGCAGGTGCAACTTGTGCAATAACATTATTTCCATTTTTAATTGCTGATTTTATATGTTCTAAATCTGAAAGTACATTCCTTGCATTTTGAGGACACACTACAAAACAATGTCCACAAGCTATACAGCGTTCCTCTATAATCCTAGCTTGATGGTTTTTAACCTCTATAGCCTTTACAGAACAAGTCCTTACACATTTGTAACAATTTTTACAGTTTGCTGGAGAAAAATCTATTACTTGCATTACATCACCTTCTTTAAAATCTCTGAGTTAAAAAACTCTTCAACAGAATCAGGATCTACTGTATATATGTCTGAATCATCAATTATTACAGATACTGCTTTAGTGCAATTTCCTAAACAAAAGGCTGCTTTTAGCTCTACTTTATCTTTTAATCTATTTTCTTCAATTAATCTTTGCATCTCTTTTATAACTTTATGTGATCCCTTCACATAACAAGCGCTTCCCACACATACCTTTACAACCATAAAATTGCCCCCTATTAATTTTATATATTAAGTATAGAATTTTGTTAATATTTTGTCAATTTTAAAAACTCCAATTCTTAATTTTATACTATGTTTTACATAACTATAATAAAATTATATAGTTAAAGGAGGAATTTATTTCCTCCTTCAATAAGCAATATTCAATTTATAAAAAATTTTTTTTTGCTTTTTCTAATATCATACTAATGAACTTGTCCTTTTCCTTAGTATATAAATATCTATCATCTTCAAACTTTTCAGCTAAATCTCTTTTTAACTTTGAATACTGATGAATATATTCCTTATGCAGCCTAAGATAATCTCTAAAATATATATGATTTTTCCATATAGGTCCATTTAAAGTCTCTATATGTAAATAATGAGTTCTTAAATCTTCACTGCCTTTAGCAAACATAATTCTGTCTTCTGTACACGCATTTTCCCTATACTCATAACCTATATCTTCCAATAATTTTTTAAAAGATTTTAGTTTATCCAGTGATTCAACAGCCACTGCTATATCAATAATAGGCTTAGCATCAAGTCCTTCTATTGAGGTACTGCCTACATGCTCAATATCTAAAGCATATTTTCCTATTACTGAGTACAGCAATTTTTCTTCCTTTACATATTCTTCTTTCCATTTATAAGTATATGGAACCAACTTTACAACTCCTCTTTTTAATCCAATCATCTCAACACCACAAATATTTATCTTAAATCTTTTATATACCATGCATCACAGGAAAAATGTTCTGTTTGAATAATAGGTTTATCAAGACTTTTAAATCCATGTTTTTGATAAAATCTATTTGCAGCTCCCATGTTAGTTAAAGTTTCAAGGTAACATTTATCATAATGCTTTGATGCAAAGTCCAAAGCTATCTTCATAAGGTCATTGGCTACTCCTGTTCCTCTACCTTCCTTTAATAAATACATTTTTTGCAGCTCGCATATACCCTCAAGGTCTTTCATAGTCCCTATTCCACATCCCCCTATAATTTCACCATTACTTTCTACAACCCAATACTCACAATTATCATCTTTATAAACTTCAGATAAATATGATAATTCCGGGTCTGCCCAGGCAAGTCCTTCCCTATTTCCCCCAAATTCTATTAAACAAGTTCTTATAATCTCTTCTATTCTTTTATTATCTTCCTTTTGTATTTTTCTTATAATCATATTTTTATTGCTCCTTATTTTTTGTATTATGAAAGATTATAGCTAATATTTGAAATAAAATCTACTTCCAAATTAAAGTTAAGGGACGGTTCATTACTTTTCAAAAATTTAGGGACGGTTCATTCCTTTTTATACACTATAATATAAAAAGAAATGAACCGTCCCTAAACTAATCAATAGATAGTTTAAGCCCAGATAATCTTTCTGAAGGCTGAATTATTACTTTTTGACCAGGTTCATTAAATTGAAGGTAATAACTTTCACCAGATGTTTGTCCAATTAAGGTTTTCCATCCTACTTGAGTTCCAATAGAAGGATTCCTTCCTGTCCAGCAAACTACTGCATCTGGATCTACTGCACAAGGTCCTTCTAATATTAATGGATTTCCATCAGATAATACTGCAACAGATAATATTTGATTTGTTTTATTTGTAAATTGTGTAGAACACAATCCTCTTTGTGAAATCACTCCGGATCCAACAAAAGAAATATCATAATGCATCTCCTTAGGGAAAGCAAGAATATTTTCACTCTCAACACATACACCATCCATTGGTTCTAAGTCTATCACAGTAACATGATAAGCATTTTCAGCTAGATATACTTCTCCATTTCCTTCTACTGTCATAAGCTGAATATTTTCTCCTGTGACATTTCTTTTTACATATCCCATTAAAGCTCCTAATGCACCTCTATCATTACTAGGTCCAAATAATGATTTTTCAAACCTAAAATCACCTTTATACCCTATCATAGCACCTTTTTTAGCATAAAATTGTCCATTGCCTTTAGCAAGGCAACATAATTCATTTGTTGTTTCAAATATAAACATCCTTCTTCTCCTTACTATTTTCTTCAATTTCATCTGTTTATAATATAACTAATCTTTCTTTAATTTTAAATCATTGTCATCTGATTCACAACATTTGAAATTTTTTCAAGTCCCTTCATGAATTATAAAGTCATTTCATATTATATAAATAGTCTTTTTCAATAGCTGTTAATAAAAAATTTAAAATGTTTATATTACTATTTGATTTAATTTGATAAAATCAATAAAACCCTTATTTTATCAAGAATTTTTAAATATATTCAAATATGCCTAAAACCCTTTAATTAGCTAATAATATACAAAAACTCCTGTGTATTAAATGTATTTTTTATGAATTATTGCATAATAATAATTTAAATTAAATTTTTTTTGCTATACTATAGTCATATCTTTTTTAAAACTTAAATAATTGGAGGTGCTATATTTATGAAAAAGATTGGTCTTATACCAAAATTAATTATTGCTATCATACTTGGTATACTTATTGGTTCTTATTTGCCAAGAAATATTGTGGAGATCCTAGCCACCTTTAGCTCCATATTCGCAAACTTTTTAGACTTTGCAATTCCCCTAATAATTTTAGGTTTCGTAGTATCTGGAATAGCAGATTTAGGAAAAGATGCTGGCAAAATGCTTGGAATAACAACATTTTTAGCTTATGGTTCTACTTTAGTAGCTGGATTTTTTTCATTTTTTGTAGCTTCTAATCTATTTCCAAAGTTTGTGCAAGCAACTTCAAATTTATCAACAGCAGCAAATCCGGAAGAAAAGCTTTTAAAACCACTATTTGAGATTGCTATTCCACCATTAATGCCAGTAATGACAGCTCTAGTTTTAGCTTTCTTACTAGGACTTGGTATTGCATCTATTAAAACTAAAGCTTTATATAATGTGGCTTCAGAATTTCAAAAAATAATGGAAAAAACAATATCCAATATCATTATCCCACTTCTGCCTTTTTACATTATGAGTATTTTTGCTAATATGACATTTGCAGGTGAAGTTGGTAGAATTCTTTCAGTATTTTGGAAAGTCTTCCTAGTAATAATTCTAATGCACTTAACTATAATAGTAGTGCAATTCTTAATTGCTTCTATAATAGGCAAAAAGAATTTATTTGCTTGCTTAAAAAATCAAATTCCAGGATATTTAGCGGCTATCGGAACTCAATCTTCTGCTGCAACTATCCCTGTAAATTTGGAGTGTGCAGAAAAAAATGGAGTTTCAAAAGGAGTAAGGGAATTTGTAGTTCCTCTTTGTGCAACTATTCATCTTTCTGGAAGTACTATAACTTTAACTGCTTGCAGTATAACTATAATGTTAATGAATGGAATGCCTATAAATTTTGGAGAAATTGCTGGATTTATAGCTATGTTAGGTGTAACAATGGTAGCTGCTCCTGGAGTGCCTGGTGGTGCTGTAATGGCTGCATTAGGTCTTCTTCAAACAAATTTACATTTTTCAGAAGCTCAATTGGCACTTATGATAGCCTTATATATAACTCAAGATAGTTTCGGAACTGCTTGTAATATATCAGGTGATAATGCTATAGCTATAATGGTAGATTCAATAAAAGACAAATTAATGCCTGAAAAAGCAAACATTTAATTTTCAAGGGGACGGTTCATTACAATTAAAAATTTGGTAAATATGTTTTATCCAAATTTTTAAAACTTAATGAACCGTCCCTAATATTATTTTATCTTATTCAATATTTGTTTTTACTGCTCTTGTAGCAATATAGGTATTTATATATTTATCTAAAGCAGACTTTCCACCATAAGTATCCTCATAAAATCCTGTAATAACAAATCCTGCATCAATTTGTCCTTTAATTTGATCTTCTAAGGTATGTCCAAACTCAAAAGGATAATTTTTTTCAATAAACTCGTCCATTTCTTCTTTACTTAAGTTTTCTAAATCTGAATATGGAATTGAGTATTTAACCTCAAATATACCTTTATCTAACTTTTTATAGTCAAATATATAATTTATAGGATTTGATATCCCTGAAACTAATGTTCCATTATTTTTTAACACTCTTGCAGCTTCTTTCCATACTACTAAAATATCATCTACAAAAATATTAGAAATAGGATGAACAATTAAATCAAACTTTTCATCTTCAAAGCAAGATAAATCTCTCATATCTCCTTGAATAGTTTTTATATTAAATCCTTCTCTTTCAGCTACATATTCATCGCCTTTTAATTGCTCTTTTGAATTATCAAAAACAGTAACTTCTGCACCTGCTGCTGATAAAATAGGTCCTTGTTGTCCTCCACCACTAGCTAAACATAAAACTTTTTTCCCATTTAAGTCTCCAAACCATTCCCTTGGAACTTTCTTAGTTGGAGTAAGGTAGATACCCCATTCCCCTTTTTTAGCATCTTCTATAATCTCACTTGTAACTGGCTTAGTCCATATATTTCCTGCTTTAACTTCACCATCCCAAGCTTTGCTATTATGTTTTATAATATCCATATTAATCACCATCCTACCCATTTAAAGTAAAATATTTTCTAACTCTTTAATTTATTTTCTATAATAAATCTAAGGGACGGTTCATTAAAATTTAAACTTTCACAAAATAAAATCTAAGGGACGGTTCATTAAAATTTAAACTTTCGCAAAATAAAATCTAAGGGACGGTTCATTAAAATTTAAACTTTTGCAAAATAGACCTTGTCCTCAGTTTATAGATTCTGTAATTTACAAAAAGTAATGAACCGTCCCTTATACAAAAAGTAATGAACCGTCCCTTATAATTTTAATTTAATTTATAAAAAATGATGAACCGTCCCTATAAATTCTTAATTAGATTTCCATATCATTAGATATTCTCTTTCTCCAGTGTCACTATCAACTGATTCATCTTTTAAGATAAAGTCGTTTTTTAAATAAAATTCATAAGCTTTTTTATTCTTTTTATAAACTTTCAATTGAATTTCATCTTTAATCTCTTTTATGAAATTTAATAATTTATTGCCATATCCTTTATTATGATAATTGCTATCGATAAATATGGCTGCTAGATAGTTGTCTACCATAGACACAAAACCTAAGATTTTATTGTTGTCTTCTATAATATAAGTATCAGACATAGGAATATATTTTTCTCTCATATCCTCTTTTTTCTCTTCCCAATATTCCTTGCTGATAAAATCATGAGATCTCTTAGAAATCTCACACCAAAGTTCAACTATATAATCTATTTCATTATCATTATATTTTCTTATATTCATAGTTATAAATCCCTTTCTAAAATTTATCTCTTTTTAAGGTAACCAGTTAATTTAATCATACTTTGTTAACTCTTATATTATTTTTTATATCTATAGATAATATTTAAATAATTCATATGGGGACGGTTCATTAAAATTTAAGCTTTTGCAAAATAAATCTTGTCCACAATTTATAAATTTTATAATGTGTAAAAAGTAATGAACCGTCCCTAAAATTTTTCATTAAACTAAACCTTAGAATAATGGATTTATACCATTACTCTAAGGTGAAAATAATATATTAACATCATTTTCTATTTTTAAGCGCCTTCATTAAGGAACCTATACTGTGCCATATATAATCCATAATAGAAGCCTTTTTTAACCATAAGTTCATCGTGAGTACCTGCTTCAATTATTTTTCCACCATCTATTACCATAATTTTGTCACAATCTCTAATAGTTGATAGTCTATGAGCTATTACAAAGGATGTCCTTCCTTTTAGGAGCTTATTAATACCTCGCTGTACTAATATTTCTGTAGCAGTATCTATATTAGATGTGGCTTCATCAAGAATCAAAATTCTTGGATTGGCAAGAAGAGCTCTAGCAAAGGAAATCAGCTGACGTTGACCAACTGAAAGTCTTGAACCTCTTTCATTTACCTCTGTATCATAACCCTTTTCAAGTTTCATGATAAATTCATGAGCATTTACTGCTTTTGCAGCTGCTATAATTTCTTCATCAGTTGCATCCAATTTTCCATATCTTATATTTTCCTTTATAGTATCAGAAAATAAGAAGGTATCTTGAAGCATTATTCCCATTTGACTTCTTAAAGAATAAAGGTTAACGTCTTTAACATTTTTACCATCAATTAATACTTCTCCAGAATCACAATCATAGAATCTGCTTACAAGGCTAGTTATAGTTGTTTTCCCCGCTCCTGTAGGACCAACTAAAGCTATATTCTCTCCTTGTCTTATTTTAAAACTTATATCTTTAAGTATAGGAATTCCTTCTTCATATCCAAAGGTTACATTTTTAAACTCTACATTTCCTTTAATTTTAGGCATAATTTCAGCACTTTCCAAATCTATAATATCTGGCTCAACGTCCATTATGTCAAAAATTCTCTCTGCTGCTGCAAAGTTTGTTATTAATGTGTTGTAATAAGAAGCTAGGTTTATAATTGGTCTCCAAAACATATCAGAATAAGATATAAAAGCAACAATTGTACCTACACTAATCTCTTTGCTTTGAGAAAATTTAGTTCCATACCAAAATATAATAAGTGTGCTAATACCCCAAGAAACTTCAACTATTGGCCAGAAGAAATCGTTATAAATAATCGCTTTCATAAATCCATCCATCATTTCTTTTAGTGAAAAACCAAACTTATCTGAATTAGTTTTCTCATATGTGAAGTCCTGAATAATTCTTACACCTGAGAAAGCTTCATGAGTGTAGCCGTTCATATTAGAACGTTTTTGTCTATAAATCTGCCACTTCTTTCTAGATATAGTTTCTATAGAGAACATAGTAAAGCAGAGTATTGGCAATATTATAATAGCCAATACTGCAAGTTTTACGTTCATAGTAAACATAAGTCCAGCAACACATACAACTGTTAAAAATTGTGGTATTACTGTAGTTACTCCGCTAGAGAAAAGTTCTGCCAATGAGTTAACATCACCAATAACTCTTGCAAGAATTTTTCCAACTGGTCTTTCATCAAAGAAAGCAAATGACAATTTTTGAATATGAGTATATAATTCTTGTCTTATATTCAACAATATTTTATTAGTAATTTTAGACATCTCTATAATTGAAATTCTAGATGATAGCATACCAATAAAGTTAATTGCAATTACTACTAAAGTTGTTATTATAAGACCTTTAATATTTTTTCCTGCTATAAATTTATCAATAGATATTTTCAGTAAATATGGAGTTAATAATCCGCTAATCATAATTATTATCATTAAGAAAATTATAAAAAATACTTTAATCTTAAAAGGTTTTAAATATTTTATTAATCTTAAAAATATTTCACTATTTGATCTACTAGTTATCTTTTCATCTTGATTTATTGAATTTTTAGCCATATTAACTCACCTCCTCGTTTCTTTTCTCTGAGTTTATAAAGTCTTTAAATTGTGTTTTGTAAATTTCATAATATTTTCCGCCTTTTTTAAGCAGACTCTCATGATTTCCATATTCCACAATTTCACCTTCATCCATGTAGATAATTAAATCTGCATTTTTTACTGCTGAAATTCTATGAGCTACAATAAAAGTGGTAATTTTATTTTCACTATGATAAAGGTTTTTTAGAAGATCATGTTCTGTTTCCATATCTAAAGCTGAGGTTGAATCGTCAAGAATTAATATTGAGCATTTTCTAATAAGAGCTCTCGCAATACATAACCTTTGTTTTTGCCCTCCAGATAATCCAAGTCCTCTTTCACCTATTAAAGTTTTTAATCCTTCTTCTAACTCATCTACAAATTCTTTTGCACAAGCAAGTTCTAATACCTTTTCTATTTCTTCTATTGTGGCATTTTCTTTTCCATATCTAATATTATTTTCTATTGTATCTGAGAATAAAAAAGAATCTTGAGGTACAATTGATATGCTTTTTCTTAGAGAATGCACATCAATATCCCTAACATCATACCCATCAACTTTAACAGTCCCTGTCATAACATCATAATTTCTTAATAGAAGGCTTATTAATGATGATTTCCCTGAACCAGTGGCCCCCATAATTGCTACTGTACTTCCAGCTTCAATATCCAAATTAATATTTTTAAGAACTGGTTTTTCTTTATATTTAAAAGTAACATTTTCAAAAGATATATTACCTTTAATATCTTCAAGTACTATAGCATTTTCAGAATTTCTTATCTCTGGCTCTATAGCAAGTATGGCATCTATCTTCTTTTGAGATGCTTTACTTTGAGATAACATATTTGTAAGCCATCCAAGCATTCTCATTGGCCAAATTAAAAGCCATAAATATCCATTAAAAGCTACAAGTTCGCCTACAGTTAAATTTCCTCTAATAACCAATATTCCACCTATACCATTAACTAAAAGTATAGATAAATTTCCTAAAAACTCCTCTACAGGATAAAACTTTCCCCAAATTTTTGATTTTTGAACAGCAAGGTCATAATTTTTATTATTGAATTTAAGAAACTTTAATATTTCATGCTTTTCTCTTGCAAAAGCTTTTACTAATTTTACTCCTGCAATATTTTCTTGAGCAGTAGTATTCAATACTGCCGTATGATCACTTATTTTTTCAAAAACTGAATCTAATTGCTTTTCAAGTTTTACAGTTATAACTGCTATAGCTGGCATTGTAATAAGTGCAATTACTGTTAATAATACATTCATTCTAAGTAAAATAACTGTAGATAGAGTAAAGTAAACAATATTTTCTATAAAAAGTCTTAACCCATAAGCCATAACTCCCCATATATTATCTACATCTTCCCCTACTCTAGACATAAGTTCACCAGTATTCATATTGTCAAAATATGAAAAGGATAAACTTTGAATATGATCAAAAAGATTTTGTTTTAGATCTCCTGCAACTTTTCTTCCAATATAATCAAAGACAAACTCTTTTATATATCCAAATATAAACTTAATAAATGCTATTGCTCCAATACCTTTAAGTAGCATACCTAATATTTCATAATTTCCTTTTACAATTACATCATCAATAAATAATTTTGTAATATAAGGAGTTACCAAATCAACACCAATTATAATAATCATAGCTACTGCTCCAATTAGTGTTAATAGTTTATAATTTTTCGTGTAGCCTAAAATTTTCTTCACCTTAAATCGCCCCCTTCAGCTACAGGTCAACTTGACTTAATATTTAAAACATTAAGACAAATTTAAAATTGTTTGTTGTTTAATTTTTTTGGATAATCGTTCTAGAATGATTATCCAAATTTTACTTAATATAGAATCTCCAGAGATTAAAAAAAGCTATACTTCCCTTTGATAAAAAGGAAAATATAGCTTTTAATGCATAAAAAAAGTCCTAGAAACACCCTAGGACTAGAATTTACACAAAAATTCTATGATAAACCTATATCATGAGGCAGGGTATTAGTTAATACAATATTAAATTCAAATCCTATACTTATTAATCTGTTTAACATACTTCTACCTCCTTTTATAAATTAATCATATTTGGGTTTTATGCCCATGAGTTTATTATATCTAAAATTTTATATTTATGTCAATATGTTATTATATTTATAAATTTTAACTTTTTATTAACATATTAATATAAAATCTATATTTTCTTTTATAAGTATTTCTGTAATTTTATTTCTGTCTATTACTCCTTTAGGAGATAAAGGTCTATTTAACTCATCACCGTTGTAATTAGAATGAGCATATCTAACTAAATAAATATTTGTTTTCAATATTATTTTACCACTAAAAATATATTTCTATGGGCAATTTTATTTAGTGGATTCTCCTTTCTTATTTTTATATCACCTTAAAGTAGCTTTATTAAAATATTTATATTTATTATTTATACTTTTATACTCCTGTTACCCTCCTAATACAATATAGCTTATATCTGTTTCTTATAGCCAATAAATTATATGTTTACAATAATTTAAATTTTCTGAAATATTGTTTTTGTAAAATTTTGTGTTATAATCCTGATGAAGCAATTGTAATTTTTTATTTAAAATTAAATATATTAACTATTTTGGTGAAATATAAATATTTCTTAAAAGGGAAAAGGGTGAAAATCCCTTACGGTCCAGCCACTGTATTGAGGAGTAAATTTTTGGTATACCACTGCGTTTTTTGCGGGAAGGTAAAAATTTATAATGAATCTGAGTCAGGAGACCTGCCATTATAGCTTTTAAAATCACTTACTAGGATAAGGTATTTTAAGTTTGCTAATTTAACTATATTGTATTGTCTTATTTTGTTTATAGTTTAAATATTGGAAATAGATTTATTTTTAGCATTATATTTTTAGTATCTTAATTCTTAAGATACTTTTTTTATTTTAAATTTAATTTTAATAATTCAAATTACTATCATTTTATAAAATTAATAAATAAAATATTTTATTTGAATATATAAATAATACGTTTTTAAACAAGGGAGGATTTTCTAAATGAAAAAGCAAAAGATTTATTCATTAATTTTAGCAGTTTCTTTCACTGCAACTATGTTAGGAGGATGTGGTAATACAAGTAACAGTACCACCTCAAATTCTGTAGAGTCAATATCAGATACTAAATCCTATAATGAAGTTACAATTAATAATGATTTACCTTCTGGAAAAGCAGATGAAGTTTTTTCTATGGCTCCTAAAAAAGCAGTAACCTTAAGTGGTTTTACAACAGAAATGCTTCTTGCATTAGGCTTAGAAGATTCTATAGCTGGATATTCCTTTCAAGATAATGAAGTATTACCAGAATATAAAGAAGCTCATTCTAAATTAACTAAATTAGCTGACTTAGCACCTTCAAAAGAAACTTTACTTTCTGTAGAACCAGATTTTATAACTGGATGGATGTCTACTTTTACTGAAAATAATTTTAATGCTGAATTTTGCAAAGAAAATGATATAAAAATTTACGTTCCGAAATGTGAAAGTCCTAATGCAACAATGGAAACTGTATATGAAGACTTTACTAATTTAGGAAATATATTTAACGTAAAAGAAAATGCAGATAATATTATATCAAAAATGAAAAAAGAAATTGAAGATATTTCATCTGCTGTTCCTAAAGATAAGGAACCAGTAAGAGTTTTTATTTATGATTCTGGAGAAGATTCACCATTTACAGCTTGCAATGGTTTACCAACAGATTTGATTAGACTTGCTGGTGGAGTGAATATATTTAAAGATGGTGAGAAACCTTGGGCTAATGTAACTTGGGAAGAAGTTGTAAATAGAAATCCTGAATACATAATTGTAATGCAATACAATGATGCTGACAACGTAGAAGAAAAAATAAATTTCTTAAAAAACAATGCAGCTCTAAAGGATGTGGATGCAATAAAAAATAATAATATTTTTGTTTTAGGCCTTTCAGATGTTGTTGCAGGTGTAAGAAATTCTAATGCAATAAAAACTATGGCTGAAAAATTCCATCCAGGAACTTTTAAGAATTAAAATGAGGAGTTAGCAACATGAAAAAAAACAAACTTACATTTCCCTTTATATACATATCCTTAATTTTATTTTTAATAGTTTCTATAATAATTGCTATTAACGTAGGGTCTGTAAATATAAGTGGTACTGAACTATGTAAAATAATAATTAATAATATATCAAATAAAGAACTTTATCCAAAAACTTGGTCTAAATCTGTAGAAAACATAGTATGGCAGTTAAGACTCCCTAGAGTGCTTCTTGCTGCAATTGTTGGTGCTGGTTTATCTTTATCAGGTGTGCTAATGCAAGCATTAACAAAAAATGTTCTAGCTGATCCCTATATACTTGGAATATCTTCTGGAGCTTCAACTGGAGCTGTAATAACGCTTTTGTTAGGCAGTACGTTAGCATTACCTATTTTATCTGTACATTTAGGTGCTTTTATTGGAGCATTGCTCTCTTCAATAATTGTCTTTGTTATCTCAAGCAGACAGGGGAAATTTTCTTCCTCTGGATTAGTGTTAACAGGAGTAGCAGTAGCATCTGTATTTTCAGCTATAACAAACTTTGTTATGTTTAAAGCCAAAGATGTAAGAAAACTTTACTCTGTAATGTTTTGGATGACTGGTTCACTTGCTGGTGCCAAATTGGGTGACTTACTTTTAGCTTTTTTAGTTTTAGTGATTTCATCTATAATAGCTTTAGTAATTCATAAAACGCTAGATGCCATTTTACTTGGTGAAGACGCAGCTATAACTTTAGGTGTTAATATTAAACTTTTGAAAAAAATAATAATAGCAACAAGCACACTATTAACTGGAATTATGGTATCTCTAAGTGGCATAATAGGATTTGTTGGTCTTGTAATTCCTCATATTTCAAGAACTATTGCTGGTTCTGTCCATAAGAAGCTTATTCCACTAACTATTCTTTTAGGATCTTTATTCTTAATATGGTCTGATATACTTGCAAGAATAATTGGTTCTCCTGAGGAACTACCTATAGGGGTTGTTACTGCCTTCATTGGCGCACCATTTTTCTTGCTTCTATTAAAAAAGAGTAAATATTCTTTTGGAGGTTAACATGGCAAAATTAAGCGTAAAAAATTTGCAATATAAGCATATATTAAAAAACATAAGTTTAGAAATAGATAAAGGTGATTTCGTTGGAATTATAGGACCAAATGGTAGTGGAAAATCAACTTTACTTAAAAATATATATAGGGTTTTTACTCCAGATAAAGGAGAAGTTTTTTTAAATGATATAAATTTAAAAAAATTATCCAATAAAGAAATTGCTAAAAATATGTCCGTAGTAGCTCAAGAAAACAGACCTGAATTTGACTTTAAGGTAATAGATATGGTTCTAATAGGTCGTTTTGCACATAAAAGTTTATTTGAGGATAATAATTCTAATGATGTAAAACTTGCTGAGGATTGTTTAGAAAAAGTTGGAATGTTAGATTTTAAAGATAGAAATTTTCTAAACCTATCTGGTGGAGAAAAACAAAGAGTTTTAATTGCAAGAGCATTAGCTCAAGAAAGCGATTTTATGATTCTTGACGAACCAACTAACC
Organism: Clostridium faecium; assembly: GCF_014836835.1. Taxonomy (GTDB): domain Bacteria; phylum Bacillota; class Clostridia; order Clostridiales; family Clostridiaceae; genus Clostridium_J; species Clostridium_J faecium. The sequence continues at coordinate 27,709 of NZ_JACSQB010000062.1, forward strand.
ATCTTGATATTGGATATCAACTACAAATAATGGATATAATAAAGGCTCAGAACTTAACAGTATTTTCAGCAATTCATGATTTAAATATTGCTTGTTATTACTGTAATAAAATAATTATAATGAAAAAGGGAGTAATACTAGATTTTGGAAAACCGGAAGATGTTTTAAATGAGAATATTGTATATGAACTTTTTGGACTTCATTGTCAAATTGAAAGAAATAAATTAACAAATAAATTAAATATAATATACATTCCAAAATCTTTTAATAATAATTTAAATAATACTAAAATAATTTAATTTATGTTTTTATTTTATATAATAAAAAATAGCTAGCTCTAATTAGGCTAGTTATTTTTAGCTATGTATATTATTTACGTTTTGGATTTTTAGGAAACCAGCCTTTTTTTACTCTTTCCTCTTGTTCTATTAGTTCATGTATTCCCCAAATCCATGAAAATCCAGTAACTCCAAATAAAGCTGAAACTACTTGTCCTTTAATATTTAAAGATAAAATTATAAATACAATGCCTAATAATAAAAATATTGGCCATATTTTTTTACCAAAATAATATTCCCCTTTAATTACTATAGGATGAAAAATCCCTATAATTAAAAATGAAACTACTCCTATTATAATTCCTTGAAAATTCAAAATATCCCCCTCCTAACAAAATTAACTATCTTTAACATTCTTAATTATAACAGTTTATATTAAATAGATATAATTTTAAATATAGATTATTTATCATAAGTTTCTTTTTTTAAACAATTAAACCCCTGAGTACATGATTTTCTCAGAGGTCTAATATTAAACTACAATTTGTTATTTATTTTTTTTTATTTTTATTACAACCACATTGTTTAGGACTTTCTGAAATATCTTGTGAAAATTCTTGTTTAAACTTATCTAATTCCTTTTTTGTATTTGAATTTAATGATACACGTTTTGCTTCAGGCACATTTTTCATAAAATAATCCTCCTTAAAATATAAATTTGTTATAGGATTATTTTGCCCAACTCTTTAATTTAAACTCAAGAAATTAATTACATTTATAAGATTTCATGTTTACTCTTCTTTTCCTTTACTATAAAAATCCTCATAATTTATATTCCCATTTATTATAGTATAAGGTATATAA